>NZ_JAGKRI010000089.1:0-9987 GCF_017939255.1 Aeromonas sp. Prich7-2 | reverse complement strand
CGCCCGATCAGGCTTCGAGAAGGAAACTGGGGCTCGATAAGCCCCCATTGTGCATCAGTCAGCTGATAACGGCGGGACACGGAATGGATCTTAAGCTGTTGAGAAGATGTGAGATTATATCCTCATCACTTTAAGAACACAGCCTAATGGCAGTCAGGGGCTACCAGATCACCCGAAGGCGAAGAGGGCAGCTGTCAATGAGCAGGGGGCGAAAGAGACAGAAGTTGGCCGTATCAAGGGGAAATCTTGAGGGCAACAGATGCCGTTTCTATTGAAAAGTAATGCATTTATATACCATGAGCAACACTGCTCCAGTTTTTTCGTTGATTTTGATGAAAAGCATCTTTAATGCATTGCGATTGGGTGAAAAGAGTGTGCAGTTAAAGAAAAATTGGCAGGAATAATCAATCGATGATGATATTGGGAGGCAAGGGAGAACACCTATGAGCACACGGCATGGAGGAGGCGGGCCTCCTCCATGGTGAACGAGGGTACTGAAGGGGCATCACTCTCCCCTGGCGACCCCCTCACGTCTGGGGTCTGCGGCCCCCAGCCAGCCGCCGGCATGGCGCTGGACGCCCTGCAGCCCGGAGGTCTGCTCGTTAAGCAGGACCTCGTGCCCTCTGGCTTTGAGCCCCTGGACCACGGTATCGGGCGTGCGCCCCTGCTCCAGCTCGGTGGGGCCGTTGCGACTGCCGAAATTGGGCAGGTTGATGGCCTGCTGCAGGTCGAGCCCCCAATCCTGGGTGCCGAGCAGTGCCTTGCCCACGTAGTTGATGATGGCCGAGCCTCCCGGGGAGCCCAGGCTCATCTCGAGCTCGCCGCTTGCCTTGTCAAACACCAGCAGGGGCGACATGGAGGAGCGGGGGCGCTTGCCGGGCTCCACCCGGTTTGCCACCGGCAGGCCGGCGGCGTCCACCGAGGTGAAGGAGAAGTCGGTGAGCTGGTTGTTCAGCAGGTAGCCGTTGACCATCAGCCGCGAGCCGAAGCCATCCTCGATGGAGCTGGTCATGGCCACCGCCATGCCGCTCTTGTCCACGATGGAGATGTGGCTGGTGGAGGGCAGCTCCGGGGTGGCGTCCCGGCCCCTGGCCAGTGCCCGGGGCGGGTTGCCGGGCTGGGCGACGCCCATGGAGCGGTTGCCGATAAGGTGCCCCCGCTGCGCCAGATAGCCCTTGTCCAGCAGACCTGTCACCGGCACGTCGACGACGTCGCCGTCGGCCACATACTGGTTGCGATCGGCGAAGGCGAGGCGTGCAGCCTCGCTGTAGAGGTGAATGGCCTCGCTGGAGGCGGCCAGTTGACCCTGCTCCCCCTGTACCGGTTTGAGGGCGGCCATGTCCCGGCTCTCCAGCATGCCGAAAATCTGGCCAAGGGCGATGGTGCCGGAGGAGGGGGTCGGGAAGCCGCAGATCTCGCTCTGGCGATAGTCAAAGCAGAGCCCGTCCCGCAGCTTGGCCCGGTAGCTGGCGAGATCGGCGGCGCTCAGCACCCCGGGGTTGGTCGGGTGGGCGTGCACCTTGGCCACCATGGCCTCGGCCAGCGGGCCGCGATAGAAGGCGTCGGGGCCGTCGCTTGCCAGGGTACGCAGCACCCTGGCCAGGGCCGGGTTGGTGAGCCGGGTACCTGCCGTCTTGGGAGTACCGTCCGCCTGATAGAAGTAGGCACGGGCGTCCGGATCCCCGGCCAGATAGGGATCTTTTGCCAGCAGGGTGGCGAGGCGGGGGCTTATCACGAACCCTTGCTCCGCGAGGGTGATGGCGGGTTCGAACAGCGTGGCCCAGGGCAGCTTGCCATAGCGCTCGTGCGCCAGGGCCAGGGCACGCACCGTGCCGGGGGCGCCGACGGAGCGCCCGCCCACCACCCCCTCATAGAAGGCCATGGGTTTGCCCTCCTTCATGAAGAGCTGATCGGTGGCAGCGGCGGGGGCCGTCTCCCGGCCATCCACCGCCGCCACCTGCTTGCCGTCCCACACCAGCATGAGGGAGCCGCCGCCGATACCCGAGGATTGGGGCTCCACCAGGGTCAGCACCAGCTGGACGGCGATGGCTGCATCGACGGCGCTGCCCCCCGCCTTGATGATCTGGTAGCCCGCATCCACCGCCAGCGGGTTGGCCGCCGCCACCATGAAGTCACGGCCCTGCCAGCCCGGTTTGTCAATCCAGCCGCTGGCCGCCTCCGGGGCGATCAGGGTCTGGGGAGGAGGGACATAGTGAAAGCCATCCTGGGAGGCGCAGCCGCCAAGCAGGCCGAGGGCGACCAGCAGGCCGAGGGGTTTGAGGGACATGACAGGCTCCTTGTCGGTTTCTTGTTCACCTGCCGAAATGTGTCACACTTGGAGCTTGATTAAAAGTTTGTCTTAATACTCATATGGTTACAAAACTATCAAGGAGGCGCTCATGACACACCTGGGGACGCTGGCGAAACCTTGCATGGCGGGGCTGCTCTGCCTGTTGCTGGCGGCCTGCGGGGAGCCGACCTTCAGACCGCTGGCCCAGGGGGAGACCCTGCTCGCCTTCGGGGACAGTCTGACCGAGGGGCGCGGGGTGAGCCCGTCCCAAAGCTACCCCAGCGTGCTGGCGAACCTGAGCGGCCATCCCGTGGTCAATGGCGGGGTGTCCGGAGAGCTGAGCCAGGCCGGCAGGGCCCGCCTGCCCGGGTTGCTGGCCCGGCACAGACCCGCTCTGGTCATCCTGCTGGAGGGGGGCAACGACATCCTGCGTGGCAGCGGGGAGGCGGCCCTCAAGGCCAATCTCGCTGCCATGATAGAGGCGGTGCAGGGGAGCGGGGCCCAGATCCTGCTTGTCGGGGTGCCCCGAAAATCCCTGTTTGCCGATGGCGCCCCCCTCTACGGGGAGCTGGCAGAGCAGTACGGGCTGGTGCTGGACAACGACAGCATCGGTGAGTTGCTGCGAGACCCGGCCCTGAAGTCCGATGCGGTGCATTTCAATGCCGAGGGTTACCGCACCCTGGCGCAGCGACTTCATCGACTGTTGCAGGAAAGGGGGGCGCTCTAGCGAGGTATCATGCTGCCGGGGCATTGCGCCATGCTGCTGCAACCTATGGGGTCAGGAGATTGCGCGGCGGCGCTACCCCGGAGGGGACCAGCTCGCGGCGACGGTGCCGATGGAGATGAAAAAACCGCCGTGAAGGCGGTTTTTTGCAATCAGGCTGAGCCAATTTGCTTAGATGGACTGCTCTTCACCGCCCAGGGCGGCAAACAGGGCCGGGATGAACTGGGAGAGCTCGGCGGTGACCAGGGCGAAGTCGGCGTCCAGGCGGGCGGCGGGATCTTCACTGGTGACGTCGTCGTTCTGCTCGCGCAGCTCTTCGCTGAATTTCAGGCGCTTGATGGAGAGATCGTCCCCCAGCACGAAGCTCAGGGTTTCGCCCCAGTTGAGGGCCAGCTTGGTCACCAGCTTGTCGTTGGCCAGGTGATTCTTGATCTCCTCGCTCATCAGATCCTGCTGCTTGCAGCGGATGATGCCGCCGTGCTCCATGGCGCTGCGCAGCTCGGCTTCGTCCTCCAGGGTGAAGGCGGCGGGCAGGTTGCCCTCGTTGAGCCACTCGGTCATGGTGATCTCGGGCGGGTTCTTGAGGGCCACCGGCACTACCGGCAGGGAGCCGATGGATTTGCGCAAGAGTGCCAGCAGATCGTCCGCCTTCTTGGCGGAGCCTGCATCCACCACCATCAGGTTGTCGGCAGGGTTTATCCAGGCGAAGGTCTGGCTGGTGCGGCTGAAGGCGCGGGGCAGCAGGGTGTGCATGATCTCCTCTTTCAGCGCCTCCTTCTCTTTCTTCTTGAGGGCGCGACCCTGCTCGAATTCAATGGCCTCTACCTTCTCCGCCAGCATCTCCTTGACCACGGTGCCGGGCAGCATCTTCTCTTCCTTGCGAGCGCACAGCAGGATATGGCCAGAGGCGGCGTGGGTCAGGGTGGAGCCGAATTTGCCAAGGGGCTTGACCCACCCGAACCGGGAGATGTCCTGGCTGCCGCATGGGGTGAAGGCGCAGGCTTCCAGCTGGGTTTCCAGCTGCTCAACGGTCAGGTCGAAGGGGCGGGTAAAGCGGTAAATCTGCAGGTTTTTAAACCACATGGCGTCCTCGGTCTCTAGATTGTCCGGCGGGCATTGTACTAGAGAGGCGCTTTGTGATCAGCCAATCATTCTCGCTAAATAAAGGGCGATCGACCTCACAGGGCCCCATCTTGATCCCCCGGGAGCGGGCCCAACTCCCCTAGACTGCGAGTGTTCACATTGCTGACAAGGAGGCGACCATGTTGAGACAGAGTCGGCCGGAAGACATGGAAGAGATCGTCGAAATCTGGCTCCTGGCCTCCCTGCAGGCCCACGATTTCGTCGATGCCTCCTGCTGGTGGCAGGCTCAGGAGGAGCTGCGTACCCGCTACCTCGATCACGCCCGCATCTGGGTGTTCGAGGAGCGAAGGGATCTGCTCGGCTTCATGGCGCTGGTGGATGATTACCTGGCTGCACTCTTCGTGCGCCCCGACCGGCAGGGGCGGGGGGTGGGGCACGCCCTGTTGCAGGAAGCCAGATCCAGATGTGCCGAGCTGCATACCCGGGTCTTCGTGGAGAACGAGCCAGCGGTGCGTTTCTACCGCCGCCACGGCTTTGAAATCGGGGGGGAGGTGCCCGATCCCCTCACCGGCCATCTTCAGTACCAGATGCATTACCAAGCCGTCTGAATCTGACGTCTGGGGCTGCCCCGGTTGAAAACGGGGGGCACCATCCTCATCTTGTCTCCATCCCGGGGCGCCTTCGCCCCCGCTCTCTTCTCCTTATCGAGCCGTTTTCCATGAAGATCCTGCACACCGCCGACTGGCACCTCGGTCATCAGCTTCACGGCCACGACCGCCGCTTCGAACACGACGCCTTCCTCGACTGGCTGGCCGACACCATCAAGACCCGCGACATCGACGCCCTGCTGGTGGCGGGCGATCTGTTCGACACCGCCAACCCTCCCGCCAGTGCCTGGCAGCAGCTCTACCGCTTCCTGGCGCGGCTGCGCGCCGAGCACCCGGCACTGGAGATGGTGCTCATCGGCGGCAACCACGACTCCCCCTCCAAGCTGGATGCCCCCCACGAGCTGCTGCGCGCCTTCGACCTGCATCTGGTGGGCAGCATCAGTCGGGACGACGAGGGGCACCTCGAGACCGAGCGCCTGCTGGTGCCGCTGCGAGGCAAAAACGGCGAGGTGGCCGCCTGGTGCGCCGCCGTGCCGTTTCTGCGCAGCAGCGATCTGCGCCCGGAAGGGCTCAGGGAGGGGCAGGACAGACTCATCGAAGGGGTGCGCCAGGTCTATGAAGCGGTGCTGAGCGAGGGGCGGGCGCGCTGCCATCCGGATCAGGCCCTCATCGCCATGGGGCACGCCTATCTGGCGGCGGGCCAGCTCTCCGAGCTCTCCGAGCGGCGAGTGCTCGGCGGCAACCAGCATGCCCTGCCTGCCGAACTGTTTGCCGCTGCCGACTACACGGCGCTGGGTCACCTGCACCTGGCCCAGAGCCCGGCCGAGGGGGTGCACTACAGCGGCTCGCCGCTGCCGCTCTCGCTGGCCGAGGCGAATTACAACCATCAGGTGCTGGAGGTGACGTTTGAGAGGGGCAAACTGGCCCGCCTTGAGCGGATCCCGGTGCCCCGCGCGGTGGAGATGATCCGCCTGCCCCAGAGCGGCCTTGACGAGGCGCTCAAGGCCATCGAGGCGCTGGCGCTGCACCCTTGCCCACAAGAAGCACAGCCCTTCCTCGAGGTACGGCTGCTGCTGCCCAAACCCGAGGCCCGCATCCGCGAGCGCGTGCTGGCCGCCATCGGCGACAAGCCGGTGCGCCTTGCCCGCATCACGACCAGTTATCAAGGCTCGGGCCAGGGGCTGGCGGATGGTGCCGGCCAGCGCCGGCTCGATGAGCTCTCCCCCACCGAGGTGTTTCGCCTCTGCTATCAGCGTCAGTTCGACGGGGAGCCGGAGGCCGAGCTGGTGGCGTCGTTTGAAGAGATCCTGGAGCAAGTGAAGGAGGCCAGCCAATGAAAATCTTGTCGCTGTCAGGGGAGAATCTGGCCAGCCTGACCGGCCCCTTTACCATCGATTTTGCTGGCGGCGCCCTGGGGGCCGCCGGCCTGTTTGCCATCACCGGCAATACCGGCGCCGGAAAGAGCACCCTGCTCGATGCCATCTGTCTGGCGCTCTACGACGAGATGCCGCGCTTTATCGCCAATCGCAAGAACGTCGCCGAAGTGGGCCGCATGGATGACGAGGAGAAACTCAAGGCCAACGACGTGCGCGGTATCCTCAGCCGCGGCCACGCCAGCGGTTTTGCCGAGGTGCAGTTTCGCGGCTGTGACGGCCGCATCTGGCTGGCCCGCTGGGCGGTGCGCCGGGCGCGCAACCGCGCCGAGGGGCGCTTTCAGGCCCAGGAGCGCAGCCTGACCGACGTGGCGTCGGGCCAGGTGTTCAGTGGTAGCAAGCGGGAGCTGCAGGATCGCATCGACGAGCTGGTGGGGCTCTCCTGGGAGCAGTTTCGCCGCGCCGTCATCCTGCCCCAGGGGGAGTTTGCCGCCTTCCTCAAGTCGAGCGCCGACGAGCGTTCGGCCCTGCTCGAACGGATGACCGGCACTGAGCTCTACTCCGCCATTTCGGTCCAGACCCATGAGCGGGCGCGGGAGGAGCAGCAGAAACTGGCCGCCATCAGCCAGCGGCTCGGTGACGTGGCGTTGATGGACGAGGCGACCCGCGAGCAGTGGGTGAGCCAGCAGGTCAGCCTCGCCACCAGCCTCAAACACGAGCAGCAGCAACAGCAACTGATGCAGGACTTGCGGGATCTCAACGGCCGCATCGCTGCGCAGTTGCAGGCCTGTCAGGAGGGAGAGGCGGCCCTTGCCGCGGCGGAGGCGGCCCACGGTGCGGCCGCTCCCGAGCGGGAGGAGTTCGCCCGCGCCGAGCAGGCCCAGGTGGCCCGCGCCGATCACGACGAGCTGGCTCGCCTCACCCTGGAGGTGCAGCAGCAGGAGAAGGCACTGGCCGAGCTTGGCCCCGAACTTGGCAAGCTGGAGGAGCAGACCCAGCAGAGTGCCCTCACCGAACAGCAACTGCTGGCGGAGAAGATCGCCGCCGAGCGCGAGTGGGGAGCCCTGCAACCCGAACTCAAACGGGCGCAGGAGCTCGACACCCGCATTCGGGAAAAGCAGCAGCAACTGCAGAAGATCCAGCAGGAGGGGTCGCAGGAGCGGGAGGTGCAGCTCACCCTGGAACAGGGCTGGCGCCAGCAGCGCCAGCAGGTGGAGCAGCTCAAGGCCCAGCACCTGCAGTGGGGCGCCTGGCTTGAGGAGCACAAGGAGCTGGCGCCGGTGGCCCGCCAGTGGCAGCCGCTGCTCACTGCCATGCAGGATTGGGCCGAGGATGCCGACAGGCTGCAGCAACTGCTCACCCTGCGCGAGCACAAGCTGCGCACCCTCAGGCAACTGCAACACCAGCTGGAGCAGGGGCAGCAGGAGCGCGACTACTGGCAGCGCGAGCAGACCCGGTTGCAGCAACAGCAGCACGAATTGCAGGAGCAGCAGTGGGAGGGGCGTCTGGCCAAGGCGCAGGAGCAGTGGCAGCAGCAGACCGAACAACTGGGCCAGCTGCGCCAGCTGCTGGAGCTGGCGGACTATGGCCGCAATCACGGTGAGCAGCATGGTCGCCTGCAGCAGGAGATCGCCCAGCTGGAGCAGGCGCTCGGCAAGCTGGCCATCCTCGGCGATGAGTTGACGCCGGCCCGCGAGCGGCTCGCCCTGCAACGGGACGAGGCACGCCGCGCGCTGGAGCAGTCCCGTGCCATCGCCAGTTTCGAGCAGCATCGCCACATCCTGCGCGACGGTGAACCTTGCCCGCTCTGCGGCGCCGAGGAGCACCCCTATCACCAGAGCCAGCCGCAGGTGGCCGGTATTCTCGGCCAGCTGGCGGAGCGCGTCCGCAGCCTGGAGCTCGAGTGGGAGCGGCTCAATCACCAATACATTCAGTGCGAGAGCGAACGCCAGGAGCTGGCCCGCCAGCTGGCAGTGCGTCAGCAGCATCTACCTGAGCTGGAGACGCGCGCCGAGCAGCTGACCCAGCGTTGGCAGCAGCTGGGCGGTGCCGAGCTGCTGGGCCATCCGCTGCCGCTGCGTCAGAGCCCGATCGAGTGGAACGAGTTGATGAGTACCCTGCTCGGCCGCGGCCAGAGTCTGGAGCAGGGGCTGGCCCGCAGCCAGCAGCAACTGCGCGAGGCCCAGCAGGGGCAGCAGCAGTTACAGGCCGTGCGCCAGCAGCTGAGCCAGCTGGCCAGCCAGCACCAGCAGTTCGAGCAGCAGTGGCAGGAGGCCGATCGCCAGCGCATCGCCCTGGAAGGGGAGGTGAAGGGGATGGGCGAGCAGGAAGCGACCCTGCGCCAGCGCCTTGAGCAGGGGGGCAACCGGCTCGACGAGCAGATGGGAGGCCAGCCCTGGCGTCAGTGGCTGGGCAGCCAGCAGTGGCGCGAGTGGCAGCGGGCCTGCGAGGCCTGGCTGCACGGCCAGAGCGAGTGGGAGCGGATGACCGGCGAGATTGCCAGCCTTACCCCGGCCCTGAGTGCTCAGGAGGCGCGTCTGCAGACCCAGCGCGAGCTGCTGCACAAGCTCGAGCGCGACTACAAGGAACATGAACAGCAACGGCAGGGGCTGGTTACCAGTCGTGCCACCTGTCTGGGGGGGGAGGAGATTGCCCTGGTCGAGAGCCGCTGGCAGCAGCGGCTGCAGCAACTGGCCAGCGAGCTGGAGACGATGCAGGGGGCGGCCCGCACCCTGCGCGAGCGCCAGACCGAGCTCAAGACCCGTCTCAGCCATCTGGAGCAGGAGAAGCAGGTGAGCAGCCGGCGGCGACGGGAGGTGCTGGGGCGCTGGGCTGCCCACGCCAGCAGCCTCGGCATCGCCGAATATGATCTGCGCCGCCTGCTGGCCATGAGCCCGGATGAGCTCAAGGGGCGCCGCGCCGCCTTGCAGGCGCTGGAGGATGCCCGCGCCGAGGCGCGTACCCGCTTGACCGAGCGGCAGCGGGCGCTGGCGCTGGAGGAGAGCAAGCGAGAGCGTTACTGCGAGCATCACCCCGAGCTGGCCGCGTTGGCGCCACAGGAGCTCGCCAGCCGGCTGACGGCGCTGGAGGCGCACTGCCGCACTCTCGACGAGCAGCTGTTCCAGTGCAAGAGCACGCTGGCCCAGGCCGAGGCGGCGGCCCTCAAGGCGGGCACCTTGCAGGAGGAGCTGGCTGCCCAGCAGGCGGTGGCGGATCATTGGCAGCGGCTCTGTGATCTCATCGGTTCGGCCAGCGGCGCCAAGCTGCGTACCTTCGCCCAGAGCCTCACGCTGGAGCGGCTGCTGCTGGAGGCCAACGCCCAGCTCGCCGAGCTCTCGCCTCGCTATCGGCTGGAGCGGGTGCCCGGCACCGATCTGGCGCTGCAGGTGGTGGATCTCGACATGGGGGACGAGGTGCGCTCGGTGGACTCCCTCTCCGGCGGCGAGAGTTTCCTGGTGTCGCTGGCGCTGGCGCTGGCCCTCTCCAGCCTGTCGTCGCGCCAGACCCAGGTCGAATCGCTCTTTATCGACGAGGGCTTCGGCACCCTCGATCCCGACAGTCTGGATCTGGCGCTCTCAAGCCTCGATTCCCTGCAGGCGGCTGGCCGCCAGATCGGGGTCATCTCCCACGTGCAGACCCTGGTGGAGCGGATCGGCGTGCAGGTACGGGTGGATGCCCTCGGCGGCGGCGAAAGCCGGGTGGTGTTGCCCGGCTGACGACGTGTCGCCCATGACCCTCCATGAACAAGAAGGCTCCTGTCACAGGGCAATGCTGATCAGTTAAGGATCCATTGACCGATCCTTCTGCTGTAGGACAATCCGGAACCAATCACTGGTTCCGGATTTTTTATGTCTATTGCAAACGATCTGAACGATGTTGTTGAGGCATCTGGCGACATGCTGGCTCGGC
>NZ_JAGKRI010000088.1:0-47174 GCF_017939255.1 Aeromonas sp. Prich7-2 | reverse complement strand
AGAAGTTGCTTGAGGTACTGGGTTGCATTGATAATAGTCATGGCTTCGGGCGTGTCGGTTTTTTTTTGCGATTAAATCAGATCACAAACGAAGCCTTTTTTCTATCTATTTCAATTGGTTGTAGCTAAAGATCCTGTACATGATGCATTTATTACAAAATAAACATATGAAATGCCGCCCTAGGGCGGCATTTTTATCAGAGATAACAGGCAAAAAACTTACCAGCCGGTCACTTCACGCAGGGCTTTGCCGATATCGGCCAGGGAGCGCACGGTTTTCACGCCGGCATCTTCCAGGGCGGCAAATTTCTCGGCCGCCGTGCCTTTGCCACCGGCGATGATGGCGCCCGCATGACCCATGCGCTTGCCAGCCGGGGCGGTGACGCCCGCGATGTAGGAGACCACCGGCTTGGTGACGTGGGCCTTGATGTAGGCGGCCGCGTCTTCCTCGGCGTTGCCGCCGATCTCGCCGATCATCACGATGGCTTCGGTCTGCGGGTCGTTCTGGAACATCTCCAGAATGTCGATGAAGTTGGAACCCGGGATGGGGTCGCCACCGATACCGACGCAGGTGGACTGGCCGAAGCCCTCGTCCGTGGTCTGCTTGACCGCTTCATAGGTCAGGGTGCCGGAGCGGGAGACGATGCCCACCTTGCCCGGCTTGTGGATGTGGCCCGGCATGATGCCGATCTTGCACTCACCCGGGGTGATGACACCCGGGCAGTTGGGGCCGATCATCCGCACGCCGGTTTCCTGCAGCTTCACCTTGACGTCCAGCATGTCCAGGGTCGGGATGCCTTCGGTGATGGTGACGATGAGCTTGATGCCGGCATCGATGGCTTCCAGGATGGCGTCCTTGCAGAACGGGGCCGGTACATAGATGACGGAGGCGGTGGCGCCGGTGGCTTCCACGGCGTCACGGACAGTGTTGAACACCGGCAGGCCCAGGTGGGTGGTGCCACCCTTGCCCGGGGAGACGCCGCCGACCATCTGGGTACCGTAGGCAATGGCCTGTTCGGAGTGGAAGGTACCCTGACCGCCGGTAAAGCCCTGGCAGATCACCTTGGTGTCTTTGTTGATCAGAACGCTCATTATTTGGCCTCCGCTGCTTTTACCACTTGCTGAGCTGCGTCAGTCAGACTCGTTGCGGCGATGATATTGAGGCCGCTGTCGGCCAGTTTACGGGCACCCAGTTCGGCGTTGTTGCCTTCCAGACGCACCACCACGGGCACTTTCACCCCCACTTCCTTGACGGCGCCGATGATGCCTTCCGCGATCATGTCGCAGCGCACGATGCCGCCAAAGATGTTGACCAGCACGGCTTGTACCTTGCTGTCGGAGAGGATGATCTTGAAGGCCTCGGTCACGCGCTCCTTGGTGGCGCCGCCGCCGACGTCCAGGAAGTTGGCCGGGGAACCGCCGTGCAGGTTGACGATGTCCATGGTGCCCATGGCCAGGCCCGCGCCGTTGACCATGCAGCCGATGTTGCCATCGAGCGCCACATAGTTCAGCTCCCACTGGGCGGCGTGCGCTTCGCGGGGGTCATCCTGGGACGGGTCGTGCATCTCGCGCAGCTTGGGCTGACGGTACAGGGCGTTGGCGTCGATGTTGATCTTGCCGTCCAGGCAGTGCAGGTTGCCCTTGTCGGTGATGACCAGGGGGTTGATCTCCAGCAGGGCGAAGTCGCAGTCCAGGAACATCTGGCCCAGGCCCATGAAGATCTTGGTGAACTGCTTGATCTGATCGCCGACCAGACCCAGCTTGAAGGCCAGCTCGCGGGCCTGATAAGGCTGCGGGCCTACCAGGGGATCGATGGCAGCCTTGTGAATGAGTTCCGGGGTTTCGTGGGCGACTTTCTCAATCTCCACACCACCTTCGGTGGAAGCCATGAAGACCACGCGGCGAGAGCCACGGTCAACCACGGCGCCCAGGTACAGTTCCTTGGCGATGTCGGTGCAGGACTCCACCAGGATCTTGGTAACCGGCTGACCATTGGCGTCAGTCTGATAGGTCACCAGGTTCTTGCCGAGCCAGTTCTGGGCGAAGGCGCGGATCTCGTCCTTGCTCTTGGCCAGCTTGACGCCGCCCGCCTTGCCGCGGCCACCGGCGTGGACCTGGCACTTGACGACCCAGGTGTTGCCGCCAATCTTGTCGGCCGCTTCGGCCGCTTCCTGCGGGGTGGCACAGGCATAACCTTCGGAGACCGGCAGGCCATACTCGGCAAACAGCTGTTTTGCCTGATATTCATGCAGATTCATAGATGCTCTATCCGTGTTGTAGGTATTTCCGTCCGGGGCTCGTGTTTCTCAATCCCCTGTGAATGGGGGGGCCTGGGCGGCCCCTCGTTATCTTTCAGTCACGCTTGCTCAGACATCCAGCAGCAGACGGGTCGGGTCTTCCAGGAGCTCCTTGATGGAGACCAGGAAGCCCACGGACTCGCGGCCGTCGATGATGCGGTGATCGTAGGAGAGCGCCAGGTACATCATCGGCAGGATCTCGACCTTGCCGTCGACGGCCATGGGGCGGTCCTGGATCTTGTGCATACCCAGAATGGCGCTCTGGGGCGGGTTGATGATGGGGGTGGACATCAGGGAGCCGAACACGCCGCCGTTGGTGATGGTGAAGTTGCCGCCAGTCAGTTCATCCACGGTCAGCTTGCCGTCACGGCCCTTGCCGGCCAGATCCTTGATGGCCTTCTCGATGTCCGCCAGGCTCATGTTGTCGCAGTCGCGCAGCACCGGGGTCACCAGACCACGGGGGGTGGAGACGGCGATGCTGATGTCGAAGTAGTTGTGGTAGACGATGTCGTCACCGTCCAGCGCCGCGTTCACTTCCGGGTAGCGCTTGAGGGATTCGACCACGGCCTTCACATAGAAGGACATGAAGCCGAGCTTGATGCCGTGCTTCTTCTCGAAGATCTCGCCGTACTGCTTGCGCAGCTTCATGATGGGCGCCATGTTGATCTCGTTGAAAGTGGTCAGCATGGCGGTGGTGTTCTTGGCCTCCAGCAGACGCTCGGCGATGCGCTTGCGCAGACGGGTCATGGGCACACGCTTCTCGGTGCGACCGGCCAGCGGCGCGACCGGTGCGGCAGCCACGGGAGTGGCAGCAGTCGGCGCAGCCACGGGAGCCTTGCCCAGATTCTTGATGAAGGCTTCCACGTCTTCCTTGGTGACACGACCACCCTTGCCAGTGCCGGTCAGCTTGGCGACGTCGATGTCATGCTCGGCCACCATGCGGCGCACGGAAGGGCTCAGGCCATCGGCTGCGTCATCGGCCACGGCTTCCACCGGCTTTTCGCTGGTCGCTTCACCGGCAACGGGGGCCGGCTTGAGCATGGCGATCAGCTGGCGGGAGAGCACGGTGGCCCCTTCGCTCTGCAGGATGTCGCCCAGTACGCCGGCTTCCGGCGCGGGCACTTCCAGCACGACTTTATCGGTTTCGATGTCAACCAGCACTTCGTCACGGGCAACCAGATCACCCGGTTTCTTGTGCCAGGTCGCGATGGTGGCATCCGCCACTGATTCCGGCAGGTCCGGTACCTTGATCTCGATAGTCATGTAATCAGTTCCTTGTTACTTCTTGGCCAGCAGGCTTGTTCCAGGTCAGAGAGGATCCCGACACGGGCCCTCCTCATCCACAACTCGTTCATTCCAGGGTAAGGGCGTCTTCCACCAGGGCTTTTTGCTGCTTGGCGTGGACGGACATGTAACCGACGGCCGGTGAGGCCGAGGCCGGGCGACCGGCATAACGCAGACGGGCATGGCTTGGCAGCACGCTGTCGTAGTGATGACGGGTGCTGTACCAGGCGCCCTGGTTCTGCGGCTCTTCCTGACACCAGACGAAGTCGGTGACATGGCTGTAATCGGCCAGGATGGCGCGCACTTCCTCTTCCGGGAAGGGGTAGAGCTGCTCGATCCGTACCAGGGCCACGTCCTGCTGCTCGGCCTTGCGACGGGCATCGAGCAGGTCGTAGTAAACCTTGCCGGAGCAGAAGACCACGCGCTTGACGCCTTTGGGATCCAGCGCATCGATTTCGCCGATGGCGTTCTGGAAGGTGCCCTCTGCCAGCTCTTCGAGCTTGCTCACCGCCAGCGGGTGGCGCAGCAGGGATTTGGGCGTCATCACGATGAGCGGACGGCGCATGGGGCGCACCACCTGGCGACGCAGCATGTGGAACACCTGCGCCGGGGTGGAGGGCACGCACACCTGCATGTTGTGCTGGGCGCACATCTGCAGATAACGCTCCAGACGGGCAGAGGAGTGCTCCGGGCCCTGGCCCTCGTAACCGTGGGGCAGCAGCATGGTCAGGCCGCACATCCGGCCCCACTTCTGCTCGCCGGAGGAGAGGAACTGGTCCACCACCACCTGGGCGCAGTTGGCGAAGTCACCGAACTGGGCTTCCCAGATGGTGAGACCGGCCGGCTCCGCGCTGGCGTAGCCATATTCAAACGCCAGTACCGCGTTCTCGGTCAGCACGGAGTCGTACACCTCGAACGGGCCCTGCTCGTCGTGCAGGTTGCACAGCGGGGTGTAGGTGCTGGCATCGGTCTGGCTGTGCAGCACGGCGTGGCGATGGAAGAAGGTACCGCGGCCGGAGTCTTCCCCGGTAAAGCGAATGCGGGATCCCTTGTCCACCAGGGTGGCGTAGGCCAGGGTCTCGGCAAAGCCCCAGTCCACCAGTTTCTCACCGGCGGCCATCAGGCGACGGTCTTCGTAGATCTTCTCGACCTGGCGTTGCAGCACATGGGTGGCCGGATACTGGCTGATGCGCTCGCCGAGGGCCTTCAGGTGATCCATCGGCACAGTGCTGTCATAGGCCATGGCCCAGTCGTGACCCAGATAAGGGGTCCAGTCCACGGAATGCAGCTCCATGGGGCGCCATTCCTTGCTCACCCGCTCGCCCCGATCCAGGGTATCGCGATAGTCGTTGACTAGCGTGGTAGCCAGCTCCGGTGCGATGGCTCCTTCGGCGATCAGCTGATCGGCGTAGATCTTGCGCGGGGTCGGGTGCTGCTTGATCTTCTGATACATCAGGGGCTGGGTCGCGCTCGGCTCGTCAGCCTCATTGTGACCGTGACGACGGTAGCAGACCAGCTCGATCACCACGTCGCGCTTGAAGGTGTTGCGGTAATCCAGGGCAATCTGGGTCACCAGTACCACGGCTTCCGGGTCATCCCCGTTGACGTGCAGCACAGGTGCCTGCACCGCCTTGGCGATGTCGGTGCAATATTCGGTGGAGCGCAGGTCACGGATATAGGAGGTGGTGAAGCCCACCTGGTTGTTGATGACGATGCGCACCGTCCCGCCCACGCCATAGGCACGGGTCTGGGACATGTTGAAGGTCTCGGCAACGACCCCCTGCCCCGCGATGGCGGAGTCACCGTGGATGGTGATGGGCAGGACGCTGGAGCCGTCCTTGTCACCGCGACGGTCCATACGGGCACGCACGGAGCCGATGACCACGGGGTTGACGATCTCGAGGTGCGACGGGTTGAAGGCGAGCGCCAGGTGGACGTTGCCGCCCGGGGTGGCGAAGTCGGAGGAGAAGCCCATGTGGTACTTCACATCCCCTGTGCCCCAGGATTCGCCGTGCTTGCCGGCGAACTCGTCGAACAGGTCCTGAGCGCGCTTGCCCAGTACGTTGATGAGCACGTTGAGGCGACCGCGGTGGGCCATACCGATGACGGCTTCCTTGCAACCCTGCTCACCGGCGCGGCGAATAAGCTCTTTGAGCATGGGCACCATGGCATCGCCCCCTTCCAGGGAGAAACGCTTGGCCCCCGGGAACTTGGCACCCAGGTATTTTTCCAGCCCTTCGGCGGCGGTCAGGCTCTCGAGGAAGCGGGTCTTCTCTTCGAGGGTATAGTTGCCCTTCCCTTCGATGGATTCCAGCCTGTCTTGCAGCCAGCGCTTCTCCTCGGTGGAGGTGAGGTGCATGTAGTCGGCGCCGATGCTGCCGCAATAGGTTTTCTTCAGCGAGGCATACAGATCGGAGAGCACCATGGTCTCGCGACCGATGGCGTAGGAGCCCACATTGAAGGTGGCCTCCATGTCTGCACCTTGCAGGTTGTGGAAGGCCGGATCCAGCTCGGCGACCGGCTCGCGCTGCCACAGACCCAGGGGGTCCAGGTTGGCGTTCTGGTGACCGCGGAAGCGGAAGGCGTTGATCAGTTGCAGTACGCGAACCTGTTTGGCATCCACCTGGGGATCGGAGACGGGAGCGCTGTAACGGGAGGAGTCCTTGGCCAGGCGGCGGAAATAGTCGCGAACCTGGGAGTGGGGTTGTTCTACTGCATGTCCGTTGACCTGGGGCAGCGACTGGAACAGGCTGCGCCATTCGTCGGCAACGGAGTCGGGGTTTTCCAGGAAGGATTCGTACAAATCCTCAATGTAGCTTGCATTCGCACCAGCCAGGTGAGATGACTCCAACCAGGCCTTCATCACGCCGTTATGCATTTCTATCCCTTGTACATCTTGTTCGCTGCACTGCAGCTTGTAGGGTCATAGCCATCCCGGGGCGGGATGGCTATCCAGAGGTCGGGCCCGGCGCAAGGCGCCCTGGCCCCGATACTACACGGCTCGGTTGAGCAACATCGACTTGATCTGACCGATGGCCTTGGTCGGGTTCAAGCCCTTGGGACAGACGTTCACGCAGTTCATGATGCCGTGGCAGCGGAACACGCTGAAGGCGTCATCCAGGTTGCCCAGTCGCTCACTGGCCGCAGTGTCGCGGCTGTCCGCCAGCCAGCGATAGGCGGCGAGCAGGCCGGCCGGACCGATGAACTTGTCCGGGTTCCACCAGAAGGAGGGGCAAGAGGTGGAGCAGCAGGCACAGAGTATGCACTCGTACAGGCCATCCAGCTTGGCGCGCTCTTCGGGGGATTGCAGGTGCTCACGCACGGGCGGCAGTTTTTCGTCGTTGATGAGGAAGGGTTTGACCTTCTCCCACTGGGTGTAGAACTGGGTCATGTCGATCACCAGATCCCGGATCACCGGCAGACCGGGCAAGGGTCGAATGACGACCTTGCTGCCCTTCTTCAAGAGATCGGAGAGCGGCGTGATGCAGGCCAGACCGTTCTTGCCATTCATGTTGAGACCGTCAGATCCACAGACCCCTTCGCGGCAGGAGCGGCGGAAGGCGAGCGTGGGATCCAGCTCCTTGAGCTGGATCAGTGCGTCGAGTACCATCATGTCGGAACCTTCAGGAATATCAAGACGATAATCCTTCATATACGGGACGTTATCAACGTCCGGATTGTATCTGTAGACAGAGAATGTGACGTTCATTGTGCTTGGCTCCGCAATCAGTAAGTCCGGACCTTGGGCGGGAACGCCTCACGGGTCTTGGGTGACATGTTGACAGCGCGACGGGTCATGGACTCGGTGTCCGGATGATAGAGGCTGTGGCACAGCCAGCTCTCATCGTCACGCTCCGGGAAGTCGAAGCGGCTGTGGGCGCCACGACTCTCGGTACGGAAGTTCGCCGCCACCGCGGTGGCATAGGCGGTCTCCATCAGGTTGTCCAGCTCCAGGCACTCGATGCGCTGGGTATTGAACTCCTTGGAGGTGTCGTCCAGACGGGCGTTCTTGAGACGCTCGCGGATGAGTTTCAGCTCGGCCAGCCCTTCTGCCATGGCATCCCCTTCCCGGAACACGGAGAAGTTGTTCTGCATGCAGCGCTGCAGGTCCTTGCGGATCTGTGCCGGGTCTTCCCCGTCACGGTTGTTTTCCCAGCGGTTGAAGCGCTCCAGCGCCTTGGCGATGTCGGCGTCGGTGGCTTCCACACCGTGCTCCATCGAACCAAGGGTCTCCACCAGGTGCATGCCGGCAGCACGACCGAACACCACCAGATCCAGCAGGGAGTTGCCGCCCAGACGGTTGGCACCGTGCACGGAGACGCAGGCGATCTCGCCCACCGCGAACAGACCGACCACCGGCACGTCGTTGCCATCCTTGTCCTGGGTCAGGCACTGGCCGTTCACGCTGGTCGGCACGCCGCCCATCATGTAGTGGCAGGTCGGGATGATGGGGATGGGCTCTTTGACCGGATCCACGTGGGCGAAGGTGCGAGAGAGCTCGCAGATGCCCGGCAGGCGGGATTCCAGCACCTCTTTGCCCAGATGATCCAGCTTGAGCTTGATGTGCGGGCCCCAGGGACCGTCACAGCCACGGCCTTCGCGGATCTCGATCATGATGGAACGGGCCACCACGTCGCGACCGGCCAGATCCTTGGCGTTTGGTGCATAACGCTCCATGAAGCGCTCGCCGTCCTTGTTCAGCAGGTAGCCGCCTTCACCACGGCAACCTTCGGTGACCAGTACCCCTGCCCCGGCGATACCGGTGGGGTGGAACTGCCAGAACTCCATGTCCTGCACGCCGACCCCGGCACGCAGCGCCATGCCGACGCCGTCACCGGTGTTGATGTGGGCGTTGGTGGTGGACTGGTAGATGCGACCGGCGCCGCCGGTGGCGAGCACGGTGGCCTTGGCCTTGAAGTAGACGACCTCGCCGCTCTCCATGTCGATGGCGGTACAGCCGACGATATGACCATCCTGGTTCTTCACCAGATCCAGGGCATACCACTCGGAGAAGACGGTGGTCTTGTTCTTGACGTTTTGTTGATACAAGGTGTGCAGCAGGGCGTGACCAGTACGGTCGGCTGCCGCCGCAGTGCGGGCAGCCTGCTCGCCGCCGAAGTTTTTGGACTGACCGCCGAACGGACGCTGGTAGACGGTACCGTTGTCAAAGCGGGAGAAAGGCAAGCCCATGTTCTCCAGCTCATAGATGGCCTCGGGGCCGGTCTTGCACATGTATTCGATGGCTTCCTGATCACCGATATAATCGGAGCCCTTGACGGTGTCATACATGTGCCACTGCCAGTTGTCGTCGTGGGCATTGCCCAGGGCGACCGTGATCCCGCCCTGGGCGGAGACCGTGTGGGAACGGGTCGGGAAAACCTTGGATAACAGGGCGCAGCTCTTGCCGGACTGGGCAATCTGCAGCGCGGCGCGCATACCGGCGCCACCGGCACCGATCACGACCGCATCAAATTCACGAGTTGGAATAGTCACCTTACACACCCCACAGCACGACGAAACCAGTCATCACATAGACAAACAGCACCACCACCAGCACAAACTGCAGCGCACCGCGCAGTCCGACCGGCTTGATATAGTCGGTCAGCACCTGCCATAGACCGATCCAGGCGTGGATCAAGACGCATACGAGCGTCAGCAGGGTGAAGACCTTGGTGAAGGTGTTGGAGAAGAAGCCGGTCCACACCTCGTAGGTGATGTCGTTGAACGCGACAAAGCCAACCAGATAGAGGACGTAGCACGTCATGATGAGGGCGGTGGCGCGGATCAGGATGTAATCATGAACACCGCTGCGCCCGAAAGTTGCAGAATTGGTTACCATACCAGTACCCCCGCCAATACCGCCAAAACCGCGGTGATCACGAAGGCCACACGGGCACTCTGATTACCGGATTCCAGCTCTTCCCAATAGCCCATGTCCATGACCAGGTGCCGCAGACCGCCCACGATGTGGTAAGCCAGCGCGGTCAGGATCCCCCACAGCACGAACTTGACCAGGAAGTTGTCCATGATGGCAACGACCGATTCAAATCCTTCGGGAGAGGCGAGTGAAGTACCAAGCATCCACAGCAAGATGGCCAATGCCACAAAGGTGATGACCCCTGAGACACGATGCAAGATGGAAGCGATGGCGGTGACAGGAAAGCTGATCGTCTGTAGGTCGAGGTTTACAGGTCTCTGTTTGTTTTTCACGGCTTTGCCCACTCAGCTCCATTGAGCACGTTAGTTATTGTTTTCACACGCTTTGAGGGCGAGGAGTGGCATTTGTTAGGTTTTTGTTACCAAAACAACTCAGGAAAGCCAAAAATAACATTTTCGATATCACATCTGGCTTTGCGAAAGCGTTTCAAACACCGACGACCATCACCCACGTGGCGCAGTATATCGGCGGCCTTAACCAATGACAATCAAATAGCTACACAGAAAATCCAAAACCGTAAACCAGATCTCACAACAGCTTTAACAAGTCATTAATGATCATCCAGCAAAATTGACAAAGACATGGTTCTCTGGTTCAAATAAGGCGCTCCAGCCGCCGTGGTACGGGTAAGAACCTTTGCCAGCGTCATAACAGTCGTAATAAAGTAGGGCTGGAACCAAATTATAAAAGAGCAAAGGAGACGTGCTATGGCTGATAAGATAGCCACCCTACATCTACCCGGAAAAGAGCCGGTTGAACTGCCGATCCTCTCCGGTACCGTTGGACCCGATGTGATCGATGTCAGAAAGCTGGGCACGCAAGGATATTTCACCTTCGACCCCGGCTTCATGGCCACCGGTTCTTGCAAATCTTCCATCACCTACATCGATGGCGACCAGGGTGTCTTGCTGCACCGCGGTTACCCCATCGCCCAGTTGGCCACCCAGGCCAGCTACCTCGAAGTCTGCTACATCCTGCTGTACGGCGAGGCCCCCACCAAGACCCAATATGCGGAATTTGAACGTCTGGTCACCCGCCACACCATGGTGCACGAGCAGATCGCCTTCTTCTTCCGCGGCTTCCGCCGCGACGCCCACCCCATGGCCGTCATGTGCGGCGTGGTCAGCGCGCTGTCCGCCTTCTATCACGACGCCCTCGACATCAACAACGAGGAGCATCGCGAGATCTGTGCCTTCCGTCTGCTCTCCAAGATGCCGACCCTGGCCGCCATGTGTTACAAGTACTCCATCGGCCAGCCCTTCATGCAGCCGCGCAACGCCCTCTCCTATGCAGGCAACTTCCTGCACATGATGTTTGGCGTGCCGACCGAAGAGTACAAGGTCAACCCCATCGTCGAGCGCGCCATGGACCGCATCTTCACCCTGCATGCGGATCATGAGCAAAACGCCTCCACCTCCACCGTGCGTCTGGCCGGCTCTTCCGGTGCCAACCCGTTTGCCTGTATCGCCGCGGGGATCGCCTCCCTGTGGGGCCCGGCCCACGGTGGTGCCAACGAAGCCTGCCTCAAGATGCTCGAAGAGATTGGCTCCGTGGATCGCATTCCCGAGTACATCGGCCGCGCCAAGGACAAGAACGATCCGTTCCGTCTGATGGGCTTCGGTCACCGGGTCTACAAGAACCACGATCCCCGTGCCACCGTGATGCGCGAAACCTGCCACGAGGTGCTTACTGAGCTGCAGATCAAGGATCCGCTGCTGGACGTGGCCATGGAGCTGGAACGCATCGCGCTGTCCGACCCCTACTTCATCGAGAAGAAGCTCTACCCGAACGTGGACTTCTACTCCGGCATCATCATGAAGGCCATCGGCATCCCCATGTCCATGTTCACCGTGATCTTCGCCATTTCCCGTACCATCGGCTGGATTGCCCACTGGAACGAGATGCACTCGGACCCGGATCAGAAGATCGGCCGTCCCCGTCAGCTCTACACCGGTCAGCCCCTGCGCGAGTTCGTGCCCCTCGACCAGCGCTGAGCTCGATCTGTCATGGTTTGTTACAAAGGCGGTCATTGACCGCCTTTTCTTTTGCAGGTTTAATCGCGCCCTTTTACGCCAAGGACATTCATCATGAAATCTCCCCTGCTCCTCAGCTCCGCCCTCCTGCTCAGCGCCTGCCAGAGCGCCCCGACCACCGAAACCCTCTATATCCAGGACAAGTTGGCAGACTGCGTCGGTGTCGCCCCCATGAAGTGCATGCAGGTGCGCAGTCAGCCGGGAGAGAACTGGAGCCTCTTCTATCAGCAGATCGAAGGCTTCACCTTTGAACCGGGCTTTCGCTATCAACTGGAAGTGAGCAAGGAGCAACTTGCCGATGTGCCGGCCGATGCCCCTTCCTTGCGCTACCAGCTGATCAAGGTCGTGAGCAAGGAGCCGGTTCGCTGACGAGTCGCTGACAGGTGACCCGGTTTCGTTTGTGTGCTCTCTGGGGTATGCTGTCACC
The DNA here is from genome assembly GCF_017939255.1 of Aeromonas sp. Prich7-2. Lineage (NCBI taxonomy): Bacteria > Pseudomonadati > Pseudomonadota > Gammaproteobacteria > Aeromonadales > Aeromonadaceae > Aeromonas > Aeromonas sp. Prich7-2. The sequence goes on along the minus strand of NZ_JAGKRI010000088.1, from coordinate 35,196 downwards.
CCTTTTTGCCACGGTTTGAGTACGGACTCGACCCGCATCATGATCACCATCCGCACCATCCGCACGCCAGACTGGCCCGCCATCATGGCCATCCAGCACGAGTGTTATCACCAGTTCGAACCCGAGCCCCTCGAGGTGATGCAGAACAAAACCGAGCTGGCCCCCGCCTCCTGCTGGGTGGCCGAGCGTCAGGGCAAGGTGCTGGGTTACCTGCTCTGCCACCCCTGGCGTGCCCACCAGCCCCCGCCCCTCTCGGTGCCGATGAAGGCGCTGGCCGGTCACGACGAGTTCTATCTGCACGATCTCGCTGTCTCGAGCAAGGCACGCGGCCTGGGTGTCGGACAGCGGCTGCTGGCAAGGGCGCTCGCTTTCGCGAGCCATGCAGGATATCGCCATGCAGGCCTGGTGGCGGTTCAGGATGCCCCCGCCTTCTGGCGCAAGCAGGGGTTTGTGCCCGCCGACACCGGCAAATCGCTGGTGGAGTATGGTGACGGGGCTGTCTATATGCGGTTGCCCCTGGCAGACAATGGTCCAGAACCGGGAACCATCAGCAGAGTTCAATAAAAAGAGTTCAATAAAAAAGGCGCCTTTCGGCGCCTTTTTCTATTCCGCGTTGTGCTCCCGACGGGGAGATCAAGCCTTGAACTTGCTGAACACCAGAGAGGCGTTGGTACCGCCAAAGCCGAAGCTGTTGGACATGACGGTATTGAGGTCGGCCGCTTCGAATTCACGCACGATGGGCAGGCCCACGGCCTTCTCGTCCAGATTCTCGATGTTGATGCTGGGGGCGATGAAGCCGTGTTCCATCATCAGCAGGGAGTAGACGGCCTCGTGCACGCCGGCGGCGCCCAGGGCATGGCCGGTCATCGCCTTGGTGGCGGAGAGCTTGGGGGCATTGCTGCCAAACAGGGTCTGAATGGCTTCCAGCTCCTTGGTGTCACCAACCGGAGTAGAGGTACCGTGAGTGTTGATGTAGTCCACCTTGCCGACACCCTGCATCGCCATCTTCATGCAACGCACGGCGCCTTCACCACTCGGGGCCACCATGTCGTAGCCGTCGGAGGTCGCACCGTAACCGGTGATTTCGGCGTAGATGTGGGCACCACGGGCCAGGGCGTGTTCCAGCTCCTCGACCACCAGGATGCCGCCGCCACCGGAGATGACGAAGCCGTCGCGGTCCGCATCATAGGTGCGGGACGCTTTTTCCGGGTTGTCGTTGTACTTGGTGGAGAGCGCGCCCATGGCGTCGAACTGGATGGTGGAAGACCAGTCCAGCTCCTCGCCGCCACCGGCAAAGATGATGTCCTGCTTGCCAAGCTGGATCAGTTCCAAGGCATGACCGATGCAGTGGGCAGAGGTCGCACAGGCGGAGCTGATGGTGTAGTTGACACCTTTTATCTTGAACGGGGTGGCAAGACAGGCGGAGGTGGTGGAAGACATGGTACGTGGCACCATGTAGGGACCCACCCGCTTGACGCCCTTTTCACGGGCGATATCGGCAGATTCGGAGGTGTTCTTGCCGGAGGCGCCGCCGGAACCGGTCACGATGCCGGTACGCTCGTTGGAGACCATCTCTTCCGGCAGGCCGGCATCTTCGATGGCCTGCTGCATGGAGAGGTAGGCGTAGGCCGCGGCGTCACCCATGAAACGCATGACTTTACGGTCGATCAGTTCAGACGGATCGAGTTTGATGTTACCCCAGACACGGCTGCGCAGGTTGTACTGCTCGAACTGCTCGGAATAGGTGATGCCGGATTTACCTGCTTTCAGGGAGGCCAGCACCTCTTCCTTGTTGTTGCCGATACTGGAGATGACGCCGATACCGGTGATCACTGCTCTTCTCATTAATTCATCTCGTCTGGAAAAACTGGCACCGAGTCTACCCGCTTTCGGCTGCCAAACTGGTCTGCTTTCACGTAGAATGCCCGCGATTTTGTGACGCGAGCCGAGGAAAACGTGAGTCAAACATCCTTACATCATGCCCGATTGGACTGGAACGAAGCGGGAACTCCAGTCTCCAGTGAGTTCGGGGATGTGTACTTTTCCAATGATAACGGTCTAAGTGAAACCCGCTACGTCTTTTTGCAGCAAAATCGACTGCCAGAGCGATTTTCGCACCACGATAGTGACAGTTTCGTGATTGGTGAAACAGGTTTCGGTACAGGACTTAACTTTCTGGCCACAATGGCCGTCTTTCTGGAACAGGCCCCCCTGTCCGGCAACGGATCCCGGCTGCACTTCATCAGCGTCGAGAAATACCCCCTTACCCAGGCCGATCTGCGCAAGGCCCTGGCCGCCTGGCCCGAGCTCGCCCCCTTGAGCCAGCCTCTCATCGACCAGTGGCCGTTGCCGGTCTCCGGCTGCCATCGCCTGCTCTTTGCCGATGGCCGCATCCGCCTCGATCTCTGGTTTGGCGACATCAAGGAGATGCTGCCTCAGGTGCCCCATCCGGCAACTGGTCTGGTGGACGCTTGGTATCTGGACGGTTTCTCCCCTGCCAAGAACCCAGAGATGTGGACCCAGGATCTCTTCGACGATCTCGCTCGCCTCGCCCGCCCCGATGCCACCCTCTCGACCTTTACCTGCGCCGGTTTCGTGCGACGGGGGCTGATTGCCGCCGGCTTTACCATGAAGAAGGTAAAGGGCCACGGCAGCAAGCGGGAGATGCTGGCGGGTGTTCGGGAAGGCAAAGTGCCGCAGCAGAGCATCGCCCCCTGGTATGCCCGCCCCACAGGGCGGGAGGGAGAGGTGCTCATCATTGGTGGCGGCATCGCTTCCGCCATGACGGCGCTCTCTCTGGTGGAGCGGGGTCGGCACGTCACCTTGCTGTGCGAAGACGGCGAGCCGGCCAGCGGCGCTTCCGGCAATCGGCAGGGGGCGCTCTATCCCCTGCTCAACGGTGAGCACGATGCCCTGTCGCGCTTCTATTCGCTGGCCTTTGGCTTTGCCAGAAATCGGCTGCTGGCCCTGGCAAAGCACCACCCCGTCGCCTTCTCCCTGTGTGGCGTCACCCAACTCGGCTACGACGACAAATCCGCCGCCAAGCTTGCCAAGATGAGCCAGGGCCCCTTCCCCCCTGAGCTGATGCACCCACTCTCGGCAGCGGAGGTTGAGCAGGTGGTCGGCCTGCCCTGCGATGCGGATGGTGTGAGCTATCCCCTGGGGGGCTGGTTCTGTCCGGCGGATCTCACCCGCGCCGCCATCAGGGAGGCGCAGGCCAGCGGGCGGCTGGAAGTGGTGTTCAATGCCACTGTAACGCGTATTGCCGAAGAGGCCGATGGCTGGCACCTGGAGAGCCGGGATGGCCGCCAGTGGCACGCCCCCAATCTGGTGGTGGCGGCCGGGCACAAGCTGCCCGCCCTGCTTCCCTTCGCGGAGTTGCCGCTCTATCCCGTGCGCGGTCAGGTGAGCCATGTGCCGACCACGGCTGGCTTGAGCCAGCTCAAGAGCGTGCTCTGCTACGATGGCTACCTCACCCCGGCCCACAACGGCGCGCACTGCATCGGGGCCAGCTATGGCCGCAACCAGACCGATCTAGCTTACCGCGCCGACGAGCAGGAGCAGAACAAGGCGCGGCTGCAAGCCTGTGTGCCCCAGCAGCGCTGGCCTGCCGAGGTGGATGTGAGCGGCGCTCAGGCCCGTGTCGGGGTGCGCTGCGCCAGCCGGGATCACCTGCCGGTCGCCGGGCCCGTCGCCCGGTTGGCGGCGCTGGCGGATCATGACGTCAACGCCCCCGCGGATCAGCAGAGCGCGCTGCCCCTGCACGCCGGCCTCTACGTGCTGGGGGCGCTCGGCTCCCGGGGTCTGTGCTCGGCGCCCCTGTGCGGCGAGCTGCTGGCCAGCGAGATCTGCGGCGATCCCCTGCCGCTGGCCGCCGATCTGCTGGAGGCGCTCCACCCCGCCCGCTACTGGGTGCGAAGGCTGCGCAGGGGCAAGCCACTGCGCGACTAGCCACCCAGGAGCCGGGGCTGCCGGCCTCCACGCTATTGGCGCACCAACAAAAAAACGGGCTCAATCAGCCCGTTTTTTTATGTTTCCCATGAGTGGCCATGGGCCTGTACACGTGTTATCAGCCAGCCCTGGGCCAGACGACCCCCAGCTTGCGCCCCTGATCGGTCTGGCTGGCCAGGGTGTCGAACCGCGCCCGGGTTGCCTCCAGCACCGCCTGCCCTGCCTGCCAGCCCTGATGCTCCAGGGTTGGGCAATCCCGGGTCACCGGCAACTGGGCGAGGCGCGTGCCAAGCTGGCTCACGCTCTCCAGCAGAATATCCTTGTGACGGCTCTCGTAGTCAAACATGGCGGCCACCAGCTTGTCCCACTTCTGGCGCTCCTTCGCGGGCGCACGGGCCTTGTCCATCCAGTTGGGCACCCTGATCTGGATGCGGGCACGAACGCTGGCCTGCTCCAGCTCGCAGCGTGTCGCCGTCGCCTTCGTCTGCAACTGCCAGGAGAGCTGATAGCTGGCCTTCCCGATGTGCCCGTCCGCCTGGGTGGGGGACAAGGCGGTGATCTGGCGCATCACGGCCCCCACATCGGCCCCGGAGACCCGATAGAACTGGAAGTCGACCTTGATATCGGGGGCGACCTTCACACCGGCATAGTGGGAAGGTACAGCACCGATTGAGGCGGCATAAATGAGGGCCACCGTCACCCCTGTCTTGCTGAAGAGTCCCATCTGTCCGCGGCTTTGCTCCTTGTGAGTCCCGGCTTAATTTCAATTAATAATCAATGAATTAATAACCCGATTGGGAGATTACCCCTGATCCAGCCCCCTGTCATCCGCTCTTGGCACCCGGTTGCTGCAAACGTGCGAGTCATCACCCCGGCTCAGGCGGGGATTTGCAGTCGAGATCACAAGCTGCCATCGAATGGATGGTGAAATACTCCTTAGTGGGTAATATCCGCAGTGTTTTTGTTGGCCGATGCCGGATAGTCCAGCGCAACCCTCTGGTGAGCCCTGGCAGGCCACCCCCTCATTTCAACTCTTGGGAAGGTTTTATGATAGAACTCCTGATCGGCACCCTGGTCACCCTGGCCGTGGGTCGCTACATCTTCAAGGGCTACTCCGCCACCGGGGTACTGCTCAGCGGCGGCCTGCTGCTGCTGGCGATCACCGCCCTGATGGGCAAGGCGGTGCTGCCGGCGAGCGTCCCCTCCACCGGCCACATGGCCACCGACATCTTCGAATACGTGCGCTTCCTGCTGGTCGACAGGGGGGGTGGCCTCGGCATGCTCATCATGGTGCTGTGCGGCTTTGCCGGCTACATGAGCCACATCGGCGCCAACACCATACTGGTGAAGCTCGCGAGCAAACCCCTCGGTGTCATCAAGTCCCCCTACATCCTGCTGGTGGCCGCCTATCTGGTCGCCTGCGCCATGTCGTTGGCGGTGAGCTCCGCAACCGGCCTCGGGGTTCTGCTGATGGCCACCCTCTTCCCGCTGATGGTCAACATGGGGATCTCCCGTGGCGCGGCGGCGGCGGTGTGCGCCTCGCCGGCCGCCATCATCCTCTCCCCCACCTCGGGGGACGTGGTGATGGCCGCCCAGGCCGCGAACATGGAGCTCATCGAGTTTGCCTTCAAGCTGACCCTGCCCATTTCCCTGGTGGCCATCGCCGCCATGGCGGTGACCCACTTCTTCTGGCAGCGTTATCTGGATCAGAAGGCCGGGGAGCACAACGCCGCGGTCGCCCCGAGCGATCTCGTCACCGACGCCCCCGGCTTCTACGCCATCCTGCCCTTCACCCCCATCATCGGTGTGCTGCTGTTTGACGGCAAACTGGGGCCCAAGCTCGATATCGTCACCATCATCGTCATCTGCCTGGTGCTGGCCGCCCTGCTGGAGCTGGTGCGCAAGCGCAACGGCCGCGAGCTGCTGGACGGACTGCAGGTGTGCTGGCGCAACATGGCCGACGCTTTCGCCGGCGTGGTGATGCTGCTGGTGGGTGCCGGGGTCTTTGCCCAGGGTCTGATGGGACTCGGTTTCATCGCCAACCTCCTGGATCTGGCTCAGAGCTTCGGTACCGGCGGCATCGTCATCATGCTGGTGCTGGTGGTCATCACCACCCTGGCGGCCTTCACCACGGGTTCCGGCAACGCCCCCTTCTACGCCTTCGTGGAGCTCATCCCCCATTTGGCCACCAGCCTCGGCGTCAACCCGGCCTATCTGGTGATCCCCATGCTGCAGGCATCCAACCTCGGCCGCACCATCTCGCCGGTCTCCGGGGTGGTGGTCGCCTGTGCGGGGATGGGCAATCTCTCTCCGTTCGAGGTGGTCAAACGTACCTCGCTGCCGGTGGCCGTCGGCCTGCTGGTAGTGATCCTCGCCACCCAGATCATGGTTCCCGCCTGACTCTTTACCGGCCCGGCTGCCGCCGGGCTGGTATCCCCCCACCCCATGCAGTAGACTCGGTGCTCTTTTTTCCTAAGGAGGACCGAGCCTTGAGTATGACGGTTCAACTTGCCCACTTCAGCGACTGCCACTCCCATTTCGATGGCGCCCCCATGCGCTTCTCCCCCGATGGCGAGTCCGAATGGCGCACCCAGTGCGGCGGCTATGGCCGCATCCTGACCCGGCTCACCACCCTGCGCCAACAGGCCGAGGCAGCCGGCCAGACCTGCCTGCTGCTGCATGGCGGCGATACCTTCCAGGGGTCACTTTACTTCAACCGTTTCAAAGGGCGGGCCAATGCGGACCTGCTGGCCCTCTTGCGACCGGATGCCATGGTGATCGGCAACCACGAATTCGATCTGGGCAACGGGCCGCTGGTGGAGTTTTTGCGCCAGCTCGATTTCCCGGTGCTCGCCGCCAACATCGACAACCGTCAGGAGCCCGCCGATGCCCCGCTGCGGCTGCAGGGGCTGCCGCAGCTGTTTGACGCGAGCCGCCCCTGGCACAAGCGCGTCATCGACGACGTGCCCTTCGCCCTGCTCGGCATCACGCTGCCGCAGATGGCCGCCATCGCGAGCCCCGATCCCCACACCCGTTTCCACGGTATCGAAGATACCCTCAGCGCCGCCCTCGAAGAGATCAAGGCCGCCGGCATCCAGCACATCATCCTGCTCAGCCACCTGGGTCTGGCGCAGGACAAGCGACTGGCGACCCGCTTCCCCGAGCTCAGCCTCATCGTCGGCGGGCACACCCACAGCCTGCTGGGGGATCTGGCGCCGCTCGGGCTCGACAGCGAAGGCAGCTATCCCCTCATGGTGAACGGGGTGGCCATCCTGCACGCCGCCCACAGCGCCCTCTGTCTCGGGGTGTGCGAACTCACCTTCGACGAGCAGGGACGCGTGTGCCAAAGCCGCGGCCAGCTGGAGTGGTTACCCTGGGATCCCTGGCCCTTTGCTTCCCCGCCTCCTGCGGGGCTGCACTTCTGCGAACCGGCCCCCGAGCTCGAGCTGCATCTGACCCGGCGTTATCGCCCCGAGCTCGAGACCATGACCCGCCGCATCGTGACCCGCCTCGCCGGGCCACTGCACCATCAGCGGCTGCCCGATGCCACCCTGCCCGCCGGCAGCCAGGTCGCCCCCCTGGTGGCGAGCGCCATGCTGGCCAGTGCCCGCGAACAGGTGGGTCAGGTGGACTTTGCCCTGCACAATGCCGGGGGCGTGCGCTGCTCCCTCGAGCCCGGCCCCCTGACCGAAGCAGACGTTGCCGGACGCCTGCTGCCCTTTGCCATTCCCCTTACCCTCTACCGGGTGCACGGCCATGAACTGGCCGAGGCACTGGAGGGGGCCATCGACAACGCCACCAACAACGGGGTGACGGGCAATGGCAGCGGCAGCTTCCCCTACACCGCCGGGGTGCGCTTCTGCTATCAGGCCGACAGGCCCAAAGGGGAGAGGATCACTCGCCTGGAATGGGAAGCCAGCCCGGGTCAGTGGCTGCACGTCGAGCCGGATGCCATCTATCGCGGGGTCTCCAGTGCCTATACCGCCTCCGGCAAGGAGGGCTACACGGCCCTTGCCCGCACCCTGACCCAGCACAATCAGGAGCTCGGCATCACCCTGGCGGATGCCTTCCTGCGCTGGGCACGCCACCTGCCGGAGCTCAGCACCCTGCCGGCCCTGGTGGAGTATCACGGCCAGTGAATCTGGTACCGGCCCATCCCGGGTCGGTGCCGCCTTTTCGCCGCATAGGGGAATCCTGGTCCGCTCCCAGGCGCAGGCCCCCTACCATGCAACCTCAGGCTGTGACGCCCGACTGCGCCTGCCCTGTCTTGTGATGGGGCCTGCCAATGCAGCCAGAGGCGTGAAAACGATACTTTTACGAATTATTTCAGGTGCCTACACTTCTTCCATTGCATCGTGCAGCCCGGCTCGGCAAGATAAGCCCGCTTTTTCAGTCTTTCCCGCAGGAACAGGTCACCCATGAATCACGCCATCCGCTTTACCCCGCACCGCCACAATCCCGGGATCAGGCCGTCGGTCATCTTGCTCACCGCACTGATGGCTCTGCTGTTCTGTCTGCGCAATCCGCTGTTCCACGGCATGGCCCCGGGATTTGATGCCTCCCTGTTTGCGGTGATGGGCAAGATGTGGAGCGAGGGGGGCGTACTCTATCGGGACATGATCGACATCAAGGGTCCCATGATCTTCGCCCTCGATGCACTGGGCTATGGCCTTGGTGGCTTCTTCGGGATCTGGCTGCTGGAGTGGGTGCTCTGCTGGCTGGGCCTCATGGCGAGCTGGCAGGCTTTTTCGCAGCTCGGGCTCTCGGTGCGGGCGCGACTTGGCAGCATGCTGGCCCTGCTGGCGCTCTACAGCACTCGCTACTACTACGGCAACATGACAGAGGACTGGACATTCCATCTGGCCCTCATCGCCCAGTGGGCTTTCATCACCATGCTGCTGGACAAGCGATTCAGCTGGGGACCGGCCCTGGTCGCCGCACTCACCTTCGCCATCGTGGCCTGGATGCGCACCAACAACGGCGCCTTCTGGGGTGCCTGGTATCTGGTGCTCTTCTGTCACTGGTGCCTGCGTGAGCAGTGGCGCTGCGCCTTTGCCCTGCTCTTTTCCAGCCTGCTTGGACTGGCCCTCGTCGGCGGCCCGCTCTATGCCTACTTCCAGCACCACGACGTGCTGGCCGAGTTCAAATACTACGCCTTCGGCATCTTCTTCGAAGGGAGCTACGGCAACGGCTTCTCTCCTGAGGTGGGCGCCGTCGGTCTGCTGCGCACCGGCCTCATCATGCTGCTGCCCGCCTTCCTCGTCCTGATGCTCGGGCGCCGCCAGGAGTGGTATCTCCCCGCGCTGTGCGCCACCCTGCTGGGGGTGCTGTTCACCCTGATCGCCAACTCGGTCTCCGGCCATGTGTTCGATCACTATGATGTGCTCTATCTGCAGCTTGGCCTGCTGCCGCTCGCCTGCCTGCTGGACAGAAGCGAGCAGCGATCCGATGCCCTGGGGCTACTTTGCATCTCCCTGGTGGTGCTGACCGCCAGCTGGTTGCTGGCCCAGCAGCTCGGTTACGGCTGGAGCACCAAGGAGTGGTCTCTGGAGCGGGTGCGCGAGGTGCTCGGCAACAGCCTGCTGTGGGCCTTGCCCGTGCTCATTCTGGTCCCGCTCTGGCGCGCCTGGGACGTGCGAAGCGCCACCCCCTGGCTCGCCTCGCTGGCCATGCTGGTACTGCTGGTCAACAACGCCTGGGAAGGCAATCTCAAGGGTAGGCCGTTCAATCCCCCCGCCCAGGTCAGGGTCGATCGTATCCTGGCCGAGACGGCGCCTACCGACAAGATCTGGGTCGATGGCATCCAGCCGCAATACTACCTCTGGACCGATCGCCAGCCGGCCTCCGCCTATCTGTTCTTTGCCAACGTCAACCCGCCCTACGATGTGCGCGAGCGGGTGCTGGCTGACATCCAGCGCCAACAACCCAAATTCATCATCGCCAAACCGGAGCGGGTGGCACAGGAGCTCAAGACTCCGACCTCCCCCTCCCACCTTGCCTTCTACCAGTATCTGGCAGCCCAGTATGAAGAGGTGGACCCGGGCCTGTACCGGCGCCGCTAATCAGGCACACAGAAGGGGCCATCCTGGTGATGGCCCCTTTTCGTTGTCGTCATAAAGAGGGGGGCCGACCATGTTCAAGGGGCCCCATCCTGACTACAATGGCGCTCTTTTTTGCGGCAGAGGGAAGAATCATGGCGGAGCTGACTTATCTGGGGGGCTATCCGGAGCCACTCAAGGCTCAGGTACAGCAGTTGATTGCGGCGGGCAAACTCGGCGAGATGCTGGCCAAACGCTACCCGCAAACCCACCTCGTCCAGAGCGACAAGGCGCTGCTCGCCTATACCATGGAGCTGAAGAACCGCTACCTGAAAAGCTCGGCGCCGCTTTCCAAGGTGATCTTCGACGGCAAGATCAACGTGATCAAGGATGCCCTGGGACTGCACACCTATGTCAGCCGGGTGCAAGGCAGCAAGCTCAAGGCCAAGAACGAGATCCGCATCGCCGCCCTGTTCAAGGAGGCCCATCCCGCCTTTCTCAAGATGATAGTGGTGCATGAGCTGGCCCACCTGAAGGAGAAGGATCACAACAAGGCTTTCTACCAACTCTGCCAGCACATGGAACCGGACTATCATCAACTGGAGTTCGATCTCAGGCTCTGGCTCACCTGGCGTGATATCGAGCGTACCGCCCGCTGATCCCCTTGCAAGGAGGCAAGATGCGCCCATGGCACACACCTCTCCAGCCCGTTCGCCATGGGCACTGGTTGCTCCCGGGGCTGATGCTCTGGCTCTTCTCCCTGCCGCTGTCGGCCACCGAACGCTGGCAGCGTGATGACTACCTTGTCCAGAGCTTCATGGAAATCGCCATGAAACGGGAGTATGGCCATGAACAACAGGAGCACTTCTCCCGCTGGCCGGGCCCCGTGCGTCTCAAGCTCGTCAACGAATTCGGCGACAAGCCGCTGCAGGCCGAGGTCGTCAAGGTACAGACCCGTCACCTGAGCAGGATCACCGGTCACCCCATCGAGATTGTCAACGACAACCCCAATCTCACCCTCATCATGACCCGGCACAAACAGATGGCGAGCTGGGCTGCGCGCACCATGCGCCAGGACGAGTCGGTGCGCATCGCCCTCAAGGAGGGGATCTGCCTGGCCAATTTCGCCACCAACGCTCGCTACGAGATCACCCGTGCCACCATCATCATTCCGGTGGATTACAGCCGGGCAAAGGGCCGTTTTCTGGATTGCGTGGTGGAAGAGCTGAGCCAGGTGATGGGGCTGCCCAACGACTCGGACAAGGTGTTCCCTTCCATCTTCAATGACAGCAGCATCGACAGCTTTCTGACCGGGCTCGATTACGTGTTGCTCAGGCTTGCCTACCACCCGGCATTGCAACCGGGCATGACGGCGGACGAGGTACGCGCGGCGCTCCCCACCGCCCTCAAGGCACTGCGTGCCAATGGCGACATCGCACAGGCCACCCAACGGGTGCAGGTCGACAGCCTCAAGCGTTGGGCGGGACTCTGAGCGCAGCCAGAAACATTACTCTTTCGCCTTTCGCCTTTCGCCTTTCGCCTTTCGCCTTTCGCCTTTCGCCTTTCGCCTTTCGCCTTTCGCCTTCATGGTCATGCGCTTACCCCATCAACGCAACACGCAGCCCGAGGCTGCGTGTTTTGAAGAGCGGTTCGGCAAAGCCGGTACAGGGATCATCATCCGGCTGGAGGTTCCTCCTCGCGCCCTGGCGGATCACGACGATGTTTGCCGCTGAGAGCTTATCTTCAGGCCTCCAGAGCCTCTTCTTCCGGCATCCAGCTATCGGCGTTTTCCCACACCTCCTGCACCATGGCTTCGGCCAGCTCCTTGTCTTCCTTGCTGGCGCGACTGACCGTCAGAGCCATGGCACTACCCGGTGCCACCCGCACATGCAGATCGGGAAAGCGCTCACCCAGTTGCTTGAGCAGCTCCTGGCGCAAGGCCTCCATGGTCGAGGTGGGAATCTGGTGTTTTCTGTCGATGATGATTTCCAGGCGCATAAGGTACGTCTCCATGATAGTTTACTGTATTTTTATACAGTAATTTTGAAAAGTAAAGATGGTGGCTGCACATAGGCCCTCACCGCCCATGCCTTCTTGCTGACGATGTGCAGCCGAACGGCCCCGATTTTCCCCCATCGCTGTCATCATGGAAAAAACAGTTGATATTAATTCTCATCCATCGCATTATTCACGTCTTGTTATAACATAACAAAAGAGGCAATCATGCGCCCCCATATTCACCCTGAATACCGCAAGGTTCTGTTCCACGATCTCGCCAGCAATACCTACTTTCTGATCGGCTCCACGCTGGCCACCGATCGCACCAGAGAGTGGGAAGATGGCAACACCTACCCCTATGTGACGCTGGATGTCTCCAGCGCGTCCCACCCCTTCTATACCGGCAAGCAGAAGCAGGTCGGCAAGGAAGGTCAGGTCGCTCGCTTCGGCCAGCGATTCGGTCAGTTCTTCAGCAAAGGAAAAGAGAAACAATGAAAGTCCTCGCCTCCCTGAAATCCGCCAAGTCGCGTCACCCGGATTGCCAGATCGTACGTCGACGCGGCAAGCTGTTCGTCATCTGCAAGAGCAATCCCAGGTTCAAGGCTCGTCAGGGCTGATTGCGCATCCGCCCCTCATGGATAACAAAGGCCCTCGTCATGAGGGCTCTGTCATCTCTGGGCTCTGCTCACAGCGGGGTGGCGCACTTGCGGTATTCGGTGGGGCTGACCCCTACCCGCTTTCGGAACACCCGCGAGAAGTAGAGCTGATCGTCATAGCCCACCTGCTGGCCTATGGTGGCGACCGACAGCGGCGTGGTCTGCAGCAGCAGCTTGGCCCGCATGATGCGCTGATCCTCACGCCAGCGCACTATGCTCACCCCCACCTGCTCGCGAAACAGGTGCGCGAGGCGCGAGGGGGACAAGAACACCTGCTCCGCCAGCGCTTCCACCGAGATCTCGGCCGAGAGGGACTCGCTCAGGATCTGGCACGCCTCGTGGACCCGGTGATCGATGGCGGGATAGGCATTCTGGGACGATGCCTCGTAGCAGCGGATGAGCAACCGCTCCAAGAGGTTCATGGCCAGTTGCTCCGACATGGGCCGCAGCTGCTTGTGGGTCTCCTCGATGTCGAGGAAGAGGGCGTCGAATTCGGTGAGCAGCTGGTTGTCCGCCAGTTGCAGTCGCCCCACCTGCTCCGTCACATGGGGCCATTTGAGCCAGTCAGCCCAATAGGCCCGCGGCCGGAAATAGACCCAGCGGTGATACCACTCCCGGGCATCCGGCGCCCGGCCGTAATGGTGCACCGCCGCTGGTGGAAAGAGCAGCAGGTCGCCGGGTTCCACGGTGAAGGCCTTGTCCCCCTGAAAGATCTGCCCCTTGCCCTTGATGGTCAGATTGACGATGAACCCCTTCATGCCGTGGGGCCTGTCGATGGTGAAATCCAGCGCGCTCCCCTGCTCGATGGGAGTCATCCCCGAGACCAGGAAGACGTCGAAGGCGTAGCCAGGCAGCAGGGGATTGAGTTGTTTCGGCTTCTCTTTTTGCATCGAGGACATGGCGGAAAACAGGGTTTCGGTAAAAAAGTCGACATGGGCCATTGTAGAGATCCGGCGTAGGAACCCCCTATGTTCGCAAGCTGTTCGTTGTGAAATTGTTGAACTGGCTCACAGCTTGCCGGGGAAAACACCGGGCCGGCGCGAGGCCGGCCCGGTGACGAGGAAAGACATCGCTCAGATACGGGCTTTGCGCACCTGCTTGTAGCGGTCGAACAGCACGGCGGCGAGCAGGATGAGGCCACGCACCACGTACTGGGCAAACGGGGAGATGTTGAGCAGGTTCATGGCGTTCTCCATCAGCCCCAGGATCAGCACCCCGGCGATGATGTAGGAGATCTTGCCGATCCCCCCCTTCATGGAGACCCCACCCAGCACGCAGGCGGAGATCACCACCAGCTCGAAGCCGATGGAGGTCATGGGCTGACCCGAGGTCATGCGGGATGCGAGGATGATGCCGGCGAGCGAGGCGATGAGCCCGGTCATGGTGAAGATGATGATCTTGGTGCGCACCACGTTGACCCCGGCCAGACGTGCCGCCTCCTCGTTGCCCCCCATGGCCAGGGTATTGCGCCCGAAGGTGGTCTTGTTGAGCAGCAGCCCGAACAGCACGAAGCAGACAGCCGTCAGCCAGATGGGCGTCGGGATGCCGAGCAGGGCGGAGTTGCCAAGCTCGAAGAAGCCCTCCTCCACGATGCCCACCGCCTTGCCGTCGGAGATGATGTAGCCCACCCCGCGCGCCATCTGCATGGTGGCAAGGGTGGTGATGAGGGCGTTGATCTTGAATTTGGCCACGACGATGCCGTTGATGAGGCCAAAGACAAGGCCCACCGAGAGACCGGCCAGAATGCCGAGGGGGATGCTCTCGGTGGCGTTGATGCCCACCGCGCAGGCAACCCCTGAACAGGCCACCACGGAGCCCACCGACATGTCGAACTCGCCGGAGGCGAGGCAGAACAGCATGCCACAGGCCACCATGCCCGACATGGAGACGGCAAGCCCGAGCCCCCGCATGTTGATAAGGCTGGCGAAGTTGGGGACCAGCACGCAGGCGAGCAGGAACAGGATGGCGAAGATCACCAGCATGCCGTACTGATCCCAGATGCGGGTCAGTTGCAGGCGGGTACCGCTCGCCGCGGTTTCGTTGGCGGCTTGGCCGACCGAGGTCGTTGTTGTCATGGTATTTCTCCTGAAAATTCCGGGTGCTATCTCGTTGCGGTCAGCGGGTCAACGGGCCGGCATGGCCAGATTGAGCGCCTTGACCTCGTTGGCCTCGTCGTGGGAAAGCTCGCCGGCGATCTCCCCCTCCCGCATGACCAGGATCCGGTCCGCGATGCCCAGCACCTCCGGCAGCTCGCTCGAGACCACCACCACGGCGATGCCCACCTTGGCCAGATCGTAAATCACGTTGTAAATCTCGTTCTTTGCCCCGACGTCAATGCCTCGGGTCGGCTCGTCGAGCAGGATCACTTTCATGTCTTCCGACAGCCAGCGCCCCAGAATGGCCTTCTGCTGGTTGCCGCCGGAGAGGTTCATGATGGCCTGCTGGGGAGACGGGGTCTTGACCCGCATGTCGCGGATCCGCAGCCTCGCGTTCTCGTCCTCCCACTTCTGGTTGATCCAGAAGCCTCCCCACGCGTGGTGGCGGCGGGCGCTGATGTTGATGTTCTCCTGCACCGAATGGATGGGGATGATGCCGAGCGCCTTCCTGTCTTCGGTGCAGAGCATGATGCCGCTGCGAATGGCGTCGATGGGGCTCTGAATGACCACCTGTTTGCCAAACACCGATATCTCGCCCCCTCGAGGTGTCTCGGCGCCGAAGATAAGCTTCATCAGCTCGCTGCGCCCGGCCCCCACCAGCCCGAAGATGCCGAGGATCTCCCCGCGTTTCACCTCGAGCGACACCGGCGCCTTGAGGCCGGGTCCCATCAGGTGTTCCACCTTGAGGCCCGCCTCGCCAAGCGGCCTTGGGCTGTAGCCATAGATGTCGGTCAGCTCGCGCCCCACCATGGTCTTGACCAGCAGATCCCGGTCCACCTCGGCCATGGAAGCGAAAGTGCGCACGAACTGGCCATCCTTGAACACCGTGATGGCATCGCACAGGGCGAAGATCTCGTCCATGCGGTGGGAGACGTAGAGAATGACCTTGCCCTCGTCCCGCAACTGGCGGATGACCCGAAACAGCTGCTCAATCTCGCGGGACGAGAGGCTGCTGGTCGGCTCGTCGAAGGCGATGACGCTGGCGTCCCGGGTCAGGGCCTTGGCGATCTCCACCATCTGCCACTGACCCAGGGACAGGTACTTGAGCGGCGTCTCGGGGGAGACATCCATCCCGAGGCGTGCCAGCTGCCTGGCTGCATCCTGATAGAGCTTCTCCCGATCGATGACGCCGCGCCGGGTCGGCAACTGCCCCAGGTAGATGTTCTCCGCCACGCTCATTTCAGGGACCAGGTGCAGCTCCTGATAGATGATGGCAATCCCGCTCTCAAGGGCATCGACCGTGTTTTGGAACACTTTCTCCTGACTCGCCAGCTTCACCACCCCGCGGGTGGGCGCCTGAAAACCGCTCAGGATCTTGAGCAGGGTGGACTTGCCGGCCCCGTTCTCTCCCATCAGCGCGTGTACCGTGCCCTGCTGGCAGGCGAAGGAGACGTTCTGCAGCGCCTTGACGCCGGGAAACTCCTTGCTGATGCCGCAAAACTCCAGATATGGAACTTGATTCATGAGATGACTCCAGCCAGCCGGCACGGCGCACTCCGCCATGCCGGCATGGGTATCAAGGGATGGGGATCACAGCCCTTTCTTTTGCAGTTCGGCCTTGAAGTTGTCGCGGGTGATGAGCACCACGTCGGTCACCTCGGTGAACTTGGCAGGCTCGGCGCCGTTGACGACCCAGTCATGGAGCATCTGGATGCTCTTGTAGCCGTGTACGTCCGGGCTGGGCAGCAGGGAGCCGAGGAAGCCGGTGGCGCTGGACTTGGAGAGCTCGTTCACCGCATCCACCCCGTTGATGCCGATACCGATGACGTTCTCCGCCTTGAAGCCCTGCCCTTCGGTGGCGCGCACGCCGCCGAGCACCGTGTTGTCATTCATGCCGACGATGAGCCAGTTCTTGACCTCGGGGTGTTGCACCAGCATGGAGTTGGCGGCATCCAGCGCCCCCGGAATGTCGTTGCTCTTGGTGGGCGCGCGGAAGATCTGGCCCTCGGGGAAACCGGCGACCTTGAGCGCGCCCAGGGAGCCCTCGACCCGGCGACGGGCGGTGTCGAGCTCGTCGGCGGTGATGGCGAGCACCCCGGTGGCCTTCAGATCCCACTGGCGCTTTTGCATCTCCTTGTAGAGCTCCTGCCCCTGACGCTCGCCAATCTTGGTGGCGGCCATCATCACCAGCGGCACCTGATCCATGGGCTGGCCCTTGGCGTTGACGAACTGGTCATCCACCGTGATGACCTTCAGATCCATGCTGTTGGCCTTGGCCATGATGGCGGCACCGAGTTTGGGATCCGGGGTACAGATGACGAAGCCCTTGGCGCCATTCGCCGCCAGACTGTCGATGGCATTGAGGGTCTTCTCCCCGTCGGGGACGGCTATCTTGATCACCTCGAAGCCCAGATCCTTGCCCGCCTTGTCGGCGAAGTTCCACTCGGTCTGGAACCAGGGCTCCTCGGGCTGCTTGACCAGGTAGCCCAGCTTCAGCGCTTCGGCCGAGAAAGCAGAATTTGCCATACCAAGGGCGAACCCCATCGCGATCATGCCTTTAACGATTTTGTTCATGCGAATGTCTCCAACGGTTCTATCAATCCATGTATCCACGCAGTGCTGCTCGTTGAGTCAATCAAGTCGCAGCCATATAAAAACATGCTTAAACAGGACGTTATTGTTGTTGCTGGTTGAGCGAACCAAGTTGTAATCGTTTTCACAATTAAAAATGGAGAGCAGGATCACGCCATGAGATTGCAGCCATTTCGTCTATATAATTAGCAATTTCGTCACATATTGAATTTTAGAGAGCCGTCACCCTGTCGCACTGACAGCGTTAAAATCCATATTTCCAGCAGCCAATGGCTAACCGCCCCTCCTGCCCATCTCCTATGGTTCCCCCCAGTCACCCCTCATTGATGGTCAGGAGCACTTATGTCTGAGCACATCGTCATCGGACTCGATTTCGGCAGCGACTCGGTCAGGGCACTCGCCGTGCGCTGCCAGGACGGCGCCGAGCTGGCGACCCATGTCGTCTATTACCCGCGCTGGCAGGCAGGCCACTACTGCCAGCCGGTCAACAACCAGTTCCGCCACCACCCCCTCGACTATCTGGAGTCCATGGAGCAGGCAGTGGTGGCGGTGGTGAGCCAGCTCACGCCGAGTCAGCGCACCGCCGTGCGCGGCATCGGGGTGGACAGCACAGGCTCGACGCCGGCCCCCATCGATGCAGAAGGGCGTGTGCTGGCCCTGCGTCCGGAGTTTGCCGACAACCCCAACGCCATGTTCGTGCTGTGGAAGGATCACACCGCCATCGAGGAGGCGGAGGCCATCACCGCCCTGTGCCACGGCGGCCAGTTCCCCGACTACAGCCGCTACATCGGCGGCATTTACTCCTCCGAGTGGTTCTGGGCCAAGATCCTGCACGTCTCCCGCGCCGATGCCGCCGTGCGCGCCGCCGCCTGCAACTGGGTCGAGCTGTGTGACTGGGTACCCGCCGTCCTGAGCGGCACCGAGGCCCCGGCCACCCTCAAGCGCGGGCGCTGTGCCGCCGGCCACAAGTCCCTCTGGCACCCGAGCTGGGGCGGCCTGCCCCCCGCCGACTTCCTCAATGCGCTGGATCCCCTGCTGACGGAGGATCTCGACTTCCCCCTCTTTACCGACAGCTGGACCGCCGATCTCCCGGTCGGCACCCTGACCCCGGAGTGGGCGGAGCGGCTGCACCTCTCCTGCGAAGTGGTGATTGCCGGCGGCGCCTTTGACTGCCACATGGGGGCGGTGGGAGCCGGGGCCGGCAACAATGCGCTGGTGAAGGTGATAGGCACCTCCACCTGCGACATCCTGATCGCCGACGAGGCCACCATCGGTGATCGGGCCATTGCCGGGATCTGCGGCCAGGTGGATGGCAGCGTGGTGCCGGGCATGGTGGGGCTGGAGGCGGGACAGTCCGCGTTCGGTGACATCTATGCCTGGTATCAGCGCCAGCTCGGCTGGCCCCTGGACAGCCTCGCCGCCCAGTATCCGGAGCTTCG
Organism: Aeromonas sp. Prich7-2; assembly: GCF_017939255.1. NCBI lineage: Bacteria > Pseudomonadati > Pseudomonadota > Gammaproteobacteria > Aeromonadales > Aeromonadaceae > Aeromonas > Aeromonas sp. Prich7-2. The sequence goes on along the minus strand of NZ_JAGKRI010000088.1, from coordinate 16,426 downwards.
CACCGCCATCGAGCGCCACAAGCAGGCCCTGTTACCCAGCCTCGCCGCCGCCTGGGATCAGCAGCGCGACCTGGCGCACCTGCCGGTGGTGCTCGACTGGTTCAACGGCCGGCGCACCCCCTATGCCAACCAGCGCCTGCAGGGCACCCTCACGGGGATCAACCTCGGCACCGATGCCCCCGATCTTTTCGGCGCCCTGGTGGCCTCCACCGCCTTCGGTGCCCGCAGCATCATGGAGTGCATGACCAGTCAGCAGGTGCCGGTGGAGCAGGTGATCGCCCTTGGCGGCATCGCCCGCAAGTCCACCACCGTGATGCAGACCTGCGCCGACGTGATGAACAGGCCTATCCAGGTGGTGGCCTCGGATCAGTGCTGCGCCCTGGGGGCGGCCATTTTTGCCGCCGTGGCGGCCGGGATCCATCCCGATGTGGCCAAGGCCCAGCACCACATGGCGAGCGCCGTGGAGCGCACCCACCAGCCACACCCCGAGCGGGTCGCCGAATACGAGCGCCTCTACCAGCGCTACCTCGCCTGGGGCGCCGCCGCCGAACCGCTCTACAACCGGGGGGTGCCGGCATGAACTTCAAGATCCTCAAGGAGCAGGTGCTCGCCGCCAATCTGGATCTGCCGCGCCATGGCCTGGTGACCTTCACCTGGGGCAACGTGAGCGGCATCGACCGAGAGCGCAATCTGGTGGTGATAAAGCCAAGCGGCGTCAGCTACGAGCGGATGCGGGTCGAGGACATGGTGGTGCTGGATCTGGCGGGCAAGCAGGTGGAGGGCGCCTTGCGCCCCTCCTCCGACACCGCCACCCACCTGGTGCTCTATCGCGCCTATCCGGAGCTTGGCGGCGTGGTGCACACCCACTCCACCCATGCCACCGCCTGGGCCCAGGCGGGGCACCCCATCCCCATTTTCGGCACCACCCAGGCCGACTACTTCCACGGCGAGATCCCCTGCTCCCGCCTGCTCACCCCGGGCGAAGTGGAGGAGGACTACGAGGGGCTGACCGGTCATCTCATCGTCGAAACCCTCAAGCAGACCCCCATCCTCACCATGCCGGGGGTACTGGTGGCCAACCACGGCCCCTTCAGCTGGGGCAAGAGCGCCGAGGATGCAGTACACAACGCCGTGGTGCTGGAAGAGGTGGCCCGCATGGCCTGGCTCACCGGCCAGATCAACCCGGGGGCCCGCCCCCTGCCCGATTACCTGCTGGAGAAGCACTACCAGCGCAAGCATGGCAAACACGCCTATTACGGCCAGACAAAAGCCTAAAAGAGGACAAACTCATGGAATTGATGAAACAGCTGGAAGTGTGGTTCCTGGTCGGCAGCCAGCACCTGTATGGCGCCACCACATTGAAGCAGGTGGCCGATCACGCCCACACCATCGCCAGCCAGCTCAACGAGGGGGCGAACCTGCCCCTCAAGATAGTGCTCAAACCCACCGGTACCACCCTCGATGAAATCAGCGCGGTGGCCCGGGATGCCAACCACGACCAGCGCTGCGCCGGGCTCATGGTGTGGATGCACACCTTCTCCCCCGCCAAGATGTGGATCCCGGCGCTGAGCCAGTTGCAAAAGCCCCTGCTGCAGTTCCACACCCAGTTCAACCGGGATCTCCCCTGGAGCGAGATCGACATGGACTTCATGAACCTGAACCAGACCGCCCACGGCGGGCGCGAGTTCGGCTTCATGGGGGCCCGCCTGCGGCTGCCCCGCACCGTGGTGGTGGGTCACTGGCAGGATGAAGAGGCCAGACAGAAGATTGGCAACTGGATGCGCATCGCCGCCGCCATCCACGACAGCCGCCACCTCAAGATTGCCCGTTTTGGCGACAACATGCGCAACGTGGCGGTCACCGAGGGCGACAAGATTGAGGCCCAGATCCAGTTCGGCTATCAGGTGAACTACCACCCGGTCGGCGACCTGGTGAAGGTGATCGACGCCGTGCCCGACAGCGACATCGAGGCGCTGCTGGCCGAATATGAGGCGACCTACACCCTGACCGAGGCGGTGCAGGCGGGCGGGGTGCTGCGTGCATCCCTGTATGAGGCGGCGCGCCAGGAGCTGGGGATGAAGAAGTTCCTCACCGACGGCGGCTTTGGCGCTTTCACCACCACCTTCGAAGATCTCTATGGTCTGCACCAGCTGCCGGGCCTCGCCTGCCAGCGCCTGATGGAGCAAGGCTTCGGTTTTGGGGCAGAAGGGGACTGGAAGACCGCGGCCCTCTTGCGCACCCTGAAAGTAATGGGTGCAGGCCTGCCGGGGGGTGCCTCCTTCATGGAGGACTACACCTACCATCTGGAAGCGGGCAACAACCTGGTGCTGGGGGCCCACATGCTGGAGGTCTGCCCCTCCATCGCCGCAGGCAAACCCGTGCTGGACGCCCAGCATTTAGGCATAGGCAAGAAGGCCGATCCGGCCCGCCTGCTGTTCGCGGCCCCGGCGGGCAAGGCGGTCAACGCCAGCCTGATCGATCTGGGCAACCGCTTCCGTCTGGTGGTCAATCAGCTGGAAGTGGTGGACCTGCCAGAGGCCATGCCGAAACTCCCGGTGGCCAGCGCCCTGTGGAAACCCCTGCCGGACCTGCAGACCAGTGCCGAGGCCTGGATCCTCGCGGGCGCCGCACACCACTCGGTGTTCACCCAGTCGGTGGATATCGAGCAGCTGCGCACCTTCGCCGACATCATGGGCATCGAGTTTGTGGTCATCGACGAGCACACCCGCATCCCCGCGCTCAAGGAGCAACTGCGCTGGAACGAGGTCTACTACAAGATCTGCCAGTGACCCTTTAATCGGCCAGCGGCCATCACCATGACAACAGCCCCGCCCGCGGGGCTGTTTCATTTCGCGTCCCCTCAGGGATGACCCTCCCCCTCCAGCAGCCAGTGACAGACTCGCTGCACCCCGTGGCGCTGGCTGTCGGGCCGGGCGAGCAGGGCGTATTCGTGATCCGTCTCCAGCACGGGAGCAAAGGGGGCGACCAGGGCGCCGCTCTCCAGCTCCTCGGCCACTATGGTGGGATCCCCGAGAGAGAGGCCAAACCCCTGCAGCGCAGCATTCATCGCCAAGTCCAGGGTATCGAACAGCTGCCCCCCCTGGGGCTGCCAGGGGATGTCGAGGAAGGCGGCAAACCAGTTGCGCCAGTCCCGCCTATCGGCGCTGGCATGGATGAGGGGCAGCAGGGGCAGCTCGTTCAGGTCGCGCTCGCACAGACGATGCTTGGCAGCAAACGCCGGGGCGCAGACCGGGGTCAGCCGTTCCCGAAACAGGGGCTGGCTGTGGGGATAGCGCCCCAGGCAGGGCTGGTAGACGATGGCGAGATCGAAGGGCTCCCGGGAGAAGTCGATGCCATGGCTGTGGCTGCCACGCACCTCCACCGCCTCCCCCTCGAACGCCTGCAACCGCCGCAGCAGCCAGCGGCTGGCGCAGGAGGGCACCTTGATGCTGATCGCCTGCTCGTGGGGCAGGGCCTGCAAGGCGCTGAGCCCCTCCCCCATGCGAGCCAGCCCTTCACGAACGAAAGGCAGCAGCCGCTCGGCGGCCGGGGTCAAGGTGAGGCAACGGGTGCCGCGCACGAACAGCAGGTGGCCCAGGCGCGCCTCCAACTGGGCGATCTGCTTGCTCACCGCCCCCTGGCTCACGCACAGCTCGTCGGCGGCCAGGGTGAAACTCAGATGGCGGGCAGAACACTCGAAGACCTGCAGGCCATAGAGAGGCAACTGAGTACGCGACTGGGTGGACAACATGACAAGCCTCCATGCTTGAGAAAAACTCATGCATACCATGCCGAATAATCCGTTGTCCGGCAAGCCTTGGGGGGGCTAAAAAGGGACCTCTTTCACACACGCAGGTGACGGCCCCATGTCCATCCCCCAGGTTTCCAGCAAACTGCCCCAGGTGGGCACCACCATCTTCACCGTGATCGGGGATCTGGCCGCTCGCCACCCCAGCATCAACCTCTCCCAGGGGGCGCCGAGCTTCCCCTGCGATCCCGAGCTCATCCGGGTGACCCACGAGGCCATGCTGGCCGGTGAAAACCAGTACGCCCCCATGACGGGGCTGCCTGCCCTGCGCGAACAACTGGCGGCCAAGATTGCAGCCAGCTACGGCCATCACTATGACGCGGGCGAGGAGATCACCATCACCGCCAGCGCCAGCGAAGCCCTGTTCTGCGCCATCACCGCCCTGGTTCACCCCGGCGACGAGGTGATCATGTTCGAGCCGGCGTTTGACAGCTACCGCCCCATGATCCAGTTGCAGGGAGCCACCCCTGTGGTGATCGCCCTCAAGGCGCCGGATTTCGCCATTCCCTGGGACGAGGTGGCCGCCCGCATCACCCCCCGTACCCGCATGATAGTGCTCAACACCCCCCACAACCCCACCGGCACCGTCTGGCAGGCAGGGGATCAGGAGCGCCTCGCCCGCCTGGTGCGCGGCACCGACATCCTGATCCTCTCGGACGAGGTGTACGAGCACGTGGTGTTCGACGGCGCCCTGCACCAGAGCGTCATCCGCTATCCGGAGCTGGTGGAGCGCTCCGTCGCCGTCTTCTCCTTCGGCAAGACCTTCCACGTCACCGGCTGGCGGGTGGGCTACTGCGTGGCGCCCCGTCCCCTGATGGAGGAGATCCGCAAGGTGCACCAGTTCGCCATGTTCGCCGCCGACACCCCCATGCAGTACGGCTTCGCCCACCTGTTGCAGCAACCGGCCCACTATCAGGGGCTGGCAGCCTTCTACCAGCGCAAGCGCGACCTGCTGACCTCGGCCCTGGCCGGTTCGCGCCTGACCCTGCTCCCCTCGGCGGGCAGCTTCTTCATGCTGGCAAGCTACGAGCGGGTAAGCGACGAGCCGGACAGCCTGTTCGTGCAGCGGCTCATCCGCGATCACGGGGTCGCCACCATTCCGGTCTCCGCCTTCTATCACGACGGCACGGATCAAAGAGTCATCCGTCTCTCCTTCTCCAAGGATGACGACACCCTGCTGGCGGGCGCCGAGCGCCTGTGCGCCGTCTAGGGGGCACCATGGATTCACTGCGCGTTGCCGTCCTCCAGATGGTCTCCGGGGATAACCTTGACCACAACCTGGCCCAGGCAGAGGCGCTGCTGCGTCAGGCGGCGGCCGAGGGGGCAGAGCTGGCCCTGCTGCCCGAATACTTCTACCTGATGCCGGTTGATGAGCGGGCGCGGGTGGCCCTGGCCGCCCCCGTTGGCGATCACCCCCTGCTGGCCTGGGTACAGGGGCTGGCCCGGGAGCTCGGCGTCTGGATCCTGGCCGGCACATTGCCGCTTGCCAGCCACGAGCCCGGCAAGATGCACAACAGCAGCCTGCTCATCGACCCCCAAGGGCAGCTCGCAAGCCGCTACGACAAGCTGCACCTGTTTGGCTTTTGCACCGGGCAGGAGCAGTATGACGAGGCCGCGACCATGAGCCCGGGCCGGGAGGTGGTGAGCCATCCCCTGCCCTGGGGCGTGCTGCGCCTCGGGATCTGCTACGACTTGCGCTTCCCGGAGCTGTTTCGCCTGGGGCCCGCCCCCGATTTCATCGCCCTGCCCGCGGCCTTCACCCACACCACCGGGCTCGCGCACTGGGCGCTGCTGCTGCGGGCCCGGGCGGTAGAGAACCTGGCCTTCGTGTTTGCCAGTGCCCAGGGGGGGCACCACCCCGGTGGGCGGCGCACCTTCGGCCACAGCATGATCATCGATCCCTGGGGCCGGATACTGGCCCAGGTAGAGGAGGGTCAGGGCATGGCCATCGCCACCCTGGATCTGGCAGCACAGCGCACGGTGCGCAGCCAGTTGCCGGCCCTCACCCATCGCAAGATAGCCGTCGGCCCTTGAGGCCGGCACCCTTTAGCACGCTAGGAATGACACCACACTTCAAGGGACTGACCATGAAACTCAACACACTGATGATGCTGATGGCCCTGGCCACCGCCGGCCAGGCCGCCGCCAAACCCCTGGTGATCGCCACCGATGCCACCTATCCCCCCTTCGAGATGGTCGACAGCAACGGCCAGCTCGGCGGCTTCGAGGTCGATCTCGCCTATGCCCTGTGCGCGGCCATGAAGACCGAGTGCGAGGTGATCAATCAGCCCTGGGATGCCCTGCTGCCCGGCCTGCAGGTGCGCAAGTACGACGCCATCATGTCCTCCATGAACATCACCGACGAGCGGCGCCAGAAAGTGGACTTCAGCCAGGTCTACTACATGATGCAGAACCGCTTCGTGGGGCGCAGCGACAAGGCGGCCGACTTTGCAGACGATCCGGCCCACTTCAAGGGCAAGGTGATCGCGGTGCAGGAGGGCACCCCCCAGGACAACTTCGTCACCGCCCGCTATGGCGAGGTGGCCAAGATCAAGCGCTACGTCAACGCCCAGTCCCCCATGCTGGATCTGCAGTCCGGCCGCGCCGACTACACCTTCGGCAACATGGTGCAGTTGAAGGTGGGCTTCCTCGACAAGGAGATGGGCAAGCAGTTCGCCTTCGTCGGTCCCCAGTTCAACGGCACCCAGGACAAGATCCTGGGAGAAGGGGTGGCGGTGGCCCTTCGCAAGCACGATGACAAGCTCAAGGCCCGCTTCGATGCCGCCATCGAGAGCGTCAAGGCCGACGGCACCTTCAACACCCTGCTCAAGAAGTACCAGCTCGAAGATCTGCTCTGATCCCGGCATGCCGGCCCCCTGGACAGTTGCAAGGGGCCATGGCAACAGGGCGGCCATTGGCCGCCCTGTGTCGTTTTCCCGGCCTCTCGCCGTTATTGGGCCAGGCCCAGGTGCCCGGCAATCTCCTGATACAGGGTCTGGTAGTTGTCGTCGAAGTGGTGGGAGCCCGGCAGGGTCACCGTCGTCACGTTCGGCTGCTGCAAGCGCGGACAGAGTTTGACCGGGGAGTCGTCCTCCGCTCCCTGCACGCAGAGCAGCGGCAGAGTCTGGATCCGTGTCACCTCCGGCAGGGTGGGATAGCGGCCCCCCTTGTCGTGCACCACCATGTCGCTGACGTGGATCTCGAAATCCGACGCGGTCGAGGGGGAGAGCATCACGGCCCCCGCCAGGCTGTCGCGATAGGCCGGCGGCAGACGATTGATGACGAAGGGCACTATCTCGGCACCAAAGGAGAAGCCCACCAGCAACCAGCGCTGGCGCCCCCAACGGGACTGGTACTCGGTGAGGATGCGCACCAGATCCGCCGTCGCCTGCTCCGGCGTCTTCTTCTTCCAGTAATAGGAGAGCGAGCTCCAACCCACCACCGGCATGCCGTGGGCCTGCAACTGGGCGCTGAGCCCCTTGTCCAACGCCGCCCAGCCGCCATCCCCGCTCATGAAGACCACCATGGGGGCAGACGAGGCTTGCACTACCGGCAACTCCACCAGCCCCAGATCCGCGCCGACCCGCCCCGGCTGGGCGGCCACTGCCGGCAAGGTGAACGAAGAGACGAAACAGCAAATCAACAGCAACAACATGGCTCTCATGGGCCAACTCCTATTTCTTCATGAGCCCGAAGGGGCCGCGACTGATGAGGGAGACGAGGTGGGTCAAGGTGCGGGGCAGCACCAGATGACCGGTACAGAGCAGGTAGCGGGGCTCCCACCTTGGGCCGAACTTCTCCTTGTAACGCCGCAATCCCTGGAAGTTGTAGAAACGGCTGCCCCGGGTGAACAGGGTGTTGCCAAGGCGGGCCCAGTAACCGCCGAGGGGGTTGTCGTTGAAGCCTGACATGGGGGCCATCCCCAGGTTGAAGCTGGCATACCCCTCCTGCTTGCCCCACAGCAGGAGCTCGACAAACAGGAAATCCATGACCGGCGCCGCCCCCGTGTCCAGGCTGTAGCGCATCAGATCGATGGAGAGGCTCTCCTTGTTGTCGCTGGTCCAGAGGTTGGCAAACCCGACGATCTGCCCCTCCCGCCGCACCAGCGCCATCGGGTTGAGGGTGAGGTAGGCGGGATCGAAACTGCCCACGGAGAAGCCCTTCTCCCTGCCCTGCTTGCTGTGCAGCCAGCTGTCGGAGATCCCCTTCAACTCGGGCAGCAGGGGGGCAATCTCACCGGGGGCCACCACCTCGAAGCGCAGCCCTTCCCGCTTGCCCTTGGCGTGGCTCTGGCGCAGGTTGCGCAGGCGACTGCCGGCAAGTTCGAAGCTCGGCAGATCCACGATGGCCTCCTCCCCCAGCTTGAAGGGGATGAGCCCGAGATCCAGATAGACAGGCAGATATCGGGCCGACACCTGGTAGAAGACCGGGCTGACGTCGTGCTCGTCACAGCGCTCGCGAAACTGCCAGAGCAGCTCCTCCACCAGGGAGGGCTGGCCGACGGGATCCCCCATCACTATCCAGCTGCTGCCCTCGGCCCCGTACATGAGGAAGGCCTCGCCGCTTGGGTGGAACAGCAGGGACTTGTCCCCGAGCTGGGCCAGGTAGCCGTGGCCTCCCCCTGCCCGCATCACCAGCCCATGGGCACGGGAGAGCGCCTCGGCATCCGGCTTGCAGGCGGCGAGGCGCAAGGGCGCCAGCAGATGGGCCACCCCGACCACCGCCAGCACGCCGATGACGCTCCCCATGGCGCGCAGGGCACGGGAGGCGGCCCCGGGCCCGTGGGCCGAGACGTGCAGCCAGAGGGAGGGGTCGTACTCCACATGGCGGTAGGAGAAGAGCAGCAACCACAAGGCCCCCAGCAGCACGGCCCCCACCGACATCAGCCAGGAAGGGGTAAACCGGGCGTGAAGCAGGGAACCCTTGCGATAAAAGAGAGGGCGGCAGGGGGTGATGATGAGCAAGAAGCCCCCGAGCAGCAGGGCCGACTCCCAGTCAAACCCCTTGAACAGGGAGAACAGCATGCCAAGCCCCAGCAGCCACTGGGTGATCCTGAATGCCCCGTCATGACGGCGGTAGAGGCTGTGGGCCAGCAACAGCAGCAACACGCCGCTGACGCTGCCGAGCACATGGGAGAGCTCCAGCAAGTGCAGGGGCAACACCTCCAGGAAGGCTTCGATCCGCCCCTTCATGGTGGGGATCATCCCGGAGCAGAGCAGCAGGGTGCCCGCCGCGAAGGTACCCATGCTCACCAGGGCGGGCACAAACTCCCGGGTCGCCATCATCACCCCCTGCAGCCGGTGCAGGCGGGCCCGCTGTTGCAGCAGCTCCTGACCTGCGAACAGCAGCAGAGCACAGAGGAAGGGCAGGAAGTAGTAGGCGCAGCGGTAGATAAGCAGGGAGGCGAGCAGCTTGTCCACCGGCAGATAGTGGGTGAGCAGCAGGCTCACGCTCGCCTCGAAGACCCCGATGCCCCCCGGCACATGGGCCAGCACCCCGAGCAGGCTGGAGAGCACGAAGGCACTGAGCAGCACCGGATAGGGCACGCTGCCCGATGGCAGCAGCACATAGAGCACGGCGGCGGCGGCCATCCAGTCGAGCAGGGCGATGAGCAGTTGCAGCAGGCGGTATCTGATGCGCGGCAGGAACAGCGGGTGCCCGCGCCAGACCAGGGCTGTCCCCGGCCACACCAGATACGCCAACACCGTCAGCAGGGCCAGGCCCCCCGCCAGTTGCAACAACCCGGTCGCCCAGCGGGGCCAGTCCACCAGCAGGGCCGCCCCCTGCCCCAGCAGCAGGGCACTGCCCCCCCAGCCCAGCAGACCGAGGAAGAAGGTGATGGAGCAAAAGAGAATTACCCTGGCCACCTCCCCGGTGCCAAGCCCCAGGGAGGAGTAGAGCCGGTAGCGTACCGAGGAGCCGGTGAGCAGCGCAAAGCCCAGGGTGTTGGAGAAGGTGTAGGCGATGAAGGAGGTCATCCCCACCTGCTGCCAGGGCAGGCGTTTGTCCAGCACCTTCAGTGCCAGCAGATCATAGCAGCAGAGGCAGCCATAGCTGAGCAGGGTGAGCAGCAGGGCGCCCCCCAACTGCGGCAAGGGTTGTGACCAGATGGCCTGGCGGATGTCGTGCCAGTGCCACAGGTGGGTCAAATGATAGAGGACGGTCAAGGCCGCCCCCAGCAGCAGCAGGCTGCACAGGGGGCCTATCCAGATCAACAGCTGACGCCGCATTCAAGATTCCTGTCAAAAAGCGTGGAGAAAGAGAGCCTCCGAAAGCGGGCGGACAAGGCGCCCTCCCGGAGTGACTCCCCCACAGGCGGCGCGTGACGCCGCACGTTCACGGGGGCAATCCTATGATTTACCAGGCCCTGCCCGCTCGCCACTTTTCTTCTGTAACCTTATGTACAGGCAGACAAAACATCCCCGTCCGGGATAGAGGCAGGAGACGCCATGACACCCTCCCCCCTGATAAGACGCTTCCCCCAAAACGCCCTGGGGCGCGATCTGGCCGTCGGCGACATCCACGGCCACTTCGCCCTGTTGCAGCAGGCCCTCGACACCCTGGATTTTGATCCCGCCCGGGACCGTCTCTTCAGCGTCGGGGATCTGGCGGATCGCGGGCCCGAGTGCAGCGAGGTGATCCACTGGCTGGCCAGACCCTGGTTTCACCCGGTCTGCGGCAATCACGACGACTACGTCTGCCGTTACGAGAGCTGCGATCGGGAGAACTGGATCCGAAACGGCGGCGGCTGGTTTCAGCACCTGACCCCTGCCGAGCAGGCGGCGTTCGCCGTCCACTACCGCAGCCTGCCCCTGGTCATCGAGGTGGCCACCCCGGCCGGTCCGGTCGGGCTGCTTCACGCCGATTGTCCCTTCTCCTCCTGGCAGGGGCTGCTGGACCAACTCGATGCCGGGGTGAGCGGCGGACGGCTTCGGGCCATCAAGAACGTCTGCCTCTGGTCAAGGCGCCGTATCGAACGGCTGGACGAGAGCGGGGTCGCGGATCTCGCCGCCCTGGTGGTGGGCCACACCCCGGTGAGGGAGCCGGTGCGCCTTGGCAACGTCCACTACATCGACACCGGCGGCTGGTATCCCGAGGAGGGCGGCTACTTCACCCTGCTGGACCTCAATACCCTGACCCCTCACTTTCCCCTGCCCTGAGCCGGACCGATGGGATGATCAGGCTCACGGACAACGCCCACTGCCCATTAAAGCGCCAGGCGAACGCCCCGGACTTCGCTCTGCCAGCGCGATGGTTTACCATGCAGGCAATTGCGGTGCATGGCACCCCCACCCAGGCGCCAGGCGCCGCCGTCATCGGACACTCCTTTCGAGCAACATGAGCACATCAGCGCACCCGGCCAGCGGGCCCACGTTCTATTTCCACGATTATGAGACCAATAATTAATTAATTGAAATTAATTAACTAATTCCCTCCGCATCATATTCTGTACCAGATTTGGTACCGTTTTTGTCTGTGAGCTATTCAGGCTCTGTGAGCGACCCTGCACTAAGTTAAACCTCCATCACTAACTGGATCGATTTTTTGCGCCCAGCCCAGCATCACGGCGACCACGCTCGCCGTGATGGGCTCGAGACGGACGATCACTCTTCCGCCCCACGGGCCACCGGGTAGCGCAGCTTGATCTCCGCCACCTTGTCGCGCCATGCCTGCTCGGCCGCTGCTGTCTTGTCGTATTGCCACTCCAAGAAAAGGGGGTCGGACTCCGCCACGTAGGCACGCTGGCGGCGCGACCGTTGCCCCTCTGTCAGCTCATAGTTGTGCTGGGCGAGCACGGAGGCTATGACCTCCTCACTCATGCCCAGCTCCGCCATAAAGGCCGGATCGTAGTTGTCGTGTGTTTCGCCGTCGTATAAGTAGCTCATCTATTTGCCCCGCTCGAAATGTTAAACAGGCTGCAGCGCAGCCGCCAGGTGTTTGCGTGCGCGGCGTGCGCACACCACGATTGGATGCATGGTCGGCAGTCGCCTGCCGTTAGCCTGCCTGCCGCTATCGCCCGTTTGAAGCGGCGCAGCTTGTAGCGGATGCGCTTGATGCTGTTTTTGCGCAACAGGCGGTGGGTGGGGTAGATGCGGTAGCCGAGGAAGTCGAGCGCCCTGCCGTTATCCGGCCCAACCGGGAATATCTGGGTCTTGCTGTTAGTGGTCAGGCGCAGCGCACTCCACAGGAACTGCTCGATGCGCGCCCGCCACGCCTGCAGCTGCGCCTTGTCGTGATGCAACACCACAAAATCATCCATGTAGCGGATGTAGTACCGGATGCCGAGATCGTGCTTTGCGTAGCGATCCAGCTCGTTGAGATAGAGATTGGCAAACAGCTGACTTGTCAGGTTGCCGAGCGGGATCCCGACACCCGGCCGCCCTGGGCTCGAGTCGATAATGGCATCGAGCAGCCTGAGCGTGCGATCGCAGTGGATGTGGCGGCGCAAGATCGCCTTGAGGCGGGCGTGATCGATGCTGGCGAAATACTTGCTGATGTCCGCCTTCAGGCAGAATAGTGGGCCGTGAGCTTGCCTGATCGCCCGCATCCAGCGCTGCGCCCTGTTTGCCCCGGCATGTACCCCCTTGCCTTTGCGGCAGGCGTAGCTATCGAATATAAAGCGCGGGTCAAGCGTTGGCTCCAGTACATTCATGATCGCCCGGTGGACAACTCGATCCACGAAGCGGGGTGCCGAGATCAGGCGCTGTTTCGGCTCAAAAACATAAAAATCCTCGTATCCGCCGGGCTGATAGCTGTCGTGCAGCAGATGATTGTGGGTGTCGTGCAGGTGCTCTTCCAGGCGCTGCATGTAGCGCAGGGCGGCGGGCGAGGTGCGTTTTCCGCACAGGCAGCGCAGGGCAGCCTGGTGCAGATTGTCAAACGATATGATTTGGTCGTACATGAGGGCCTTAAAGTCGGCGGCCCGGCGCACCGGTGCCGCCTGTTCAGTTTTTCGGCGATAGCCGAGGCATCGACATCCCTTTGATAATGCACTGGACAACGCCCCGTGAGGTGTTGCCTTCTGGCTGCTGCCAAAGGCGGGGCGAAACCCAATGTTCGTGTTCGTGTTCGCGCGTGAATTGTTCAGATTGAGCGCAGCCAGGCCAGCGTTGGCCCCGTTGTTCCAATTGCCGCCACGATACGGGAGTCGCATGATGTCGGAGCCCATGATTAGGCGGCTCGCTCGTATTTGAGCCAGCCGCCGATCATCCTGCCGATCTCGAGATTGAGACCGCTCCAGTGCTGATATTTGTTGATGGGTAGATAGGTCAGGTCTTTGGCCAGCCTGATCTGGTTTTGCAACACCGCCAGTTCGACATCGAGATCGGTGAGCGTGGTCTTCTTGTGATAGCGCTTCGCCGCCGTAATGACGAGGCGCAATAGCGTCAACATGCTGGTCCTGATCTCGGCCGCCAACACATGCTTCTCTGACTTCGGAAACTGGCGCAGGGCGATGTGCCCATACTGCATCATGTCGCGGATCCGCTGCTCTATAACGAGCGGTTGTTTATCCATTACATCCTCAATAGCCAATTAAGCGCCACTACCGTGGCGCCAACAAAACCCAAGGCGCAAGGCTCAGGCAAAGGCGGGGCGAAACCCAATGATCGTGCTCGCGTTCGCGCGTGAATTGTCCAGAGCGAGCGCAGCCAGGCCAGCGCCGGCCCCGTTGACCCAAGCGCCGCCACGAAACGGGAGTCGCTCGCCGAAGTTACGCATATAAATGCGGCCCTGTGGCAATGCATTGGCTGGCTCCAGCAGCAGCCGCTTCATCGCCTGATTGCTGACGTAGCCGCCCGACTTTGTCATTGCTCGCCACTCTACGTTGGCTGAGTTGCCTGCGTTGGCGTTGTCTCCGATGGCTCCCAGTCTGTTGTTGACTGCGTTGGACAGGATGGCCGATCCACCGGTTGGTGTTGACGCATCAAGAAACGCATCAGCGAACGCCCAGTCAACTTCGGCCTGGGCGTTGTAGGCAGAAATCTTAAAGCGCCCATCTTGCAGCAGAAATCCGTCCTGCCACTCCCAGACGTTGCCGACCAGATCCGCAATCCCGCCCAGCGTGCGAGTATGCGTCGCCTCGGACCCCATCGAGCCGGTCTGGGTTCGCCCCGTGCCGGCTGTATCACCCGGCGCTCTATTGTCGGCCCGATCGCCTACCATCCAGGTTTTGGCGTGGCTGCGACCCCAGTTGGTGTTTCCGATTGGCTCGTAGCCGTTGGCCATGCACCACAGGGCGATTGCCGCCCATTCGTGCGCCGTCATCAGATGCCAGCCTGCGCCTTTTGCACTACAGGCGTTGCGGGCGGCGGTGTGATCGAGCGAGGCGCGGGGATCTTGCCGCGGCGCGCTGACAGCGCCGGAGCCGGACGCAAGATAGGCGCCGATGAATATCTCGCCCTTGATGCTGCCGCTGCCAAAATCGAACGCCGTCACATCGCCAGTGCCCATATCGGCAGTCATGCCCAGGTCGGCGTAGCTGAAGCGCGGCAGCACGAACATAGCATTGGCGTTGCCAGCGCTGTCGCGAATGATGGTCTGGCGGCCGCCGGTTGCCCGCTCCAGGGCGTAGCGCTCCGCATCGAGGATGGTGGCGCCGCCCACGCGCATCAGCGAGCCGGTCCCGGCTTCGGCCGTGGCATTGGCGGCCGCAGCGGCGCGATCCGCTTCGGTCTTTGCCCGGTCGGCTTCGACCTTGGCGCGGGCCGTCTGCCCCTCTCCTTCGCTGGCCACCTTCTTCCAACTGGGGATGGTGACGTTGGCGCCGGTGTCCGGGTTGAGGATGGCGACATCCCCCGAGCCGGTCAGCCAGGTCATCATGCCGTCGAACCAGGCGCGGTATTTGGCGACCAGGGAGGCCAGGTCGGCGGCAAACTGGCTGATGGTCGAGGTTCGGGTGATGTCGATCCGGTACGCCTGGTTAGCCAGAGTGCCGCCGCGATAGGCTTCTACCAGGGTGAGGCTTTCATCGCTGACCACGGTATCCACTTCATAGGCGAAGTTGTCCGGGCCATAGAAGGTGTGCCCCTTCTGAATGGGAAGGGTGCCGGTTTTCCATTTGGTGCCAAAACCGGTGACGATCTTGCTGCCATTCGTCACCGTCACGTTGCCGGTGCGCTGCCAAAGTCCTGCCATTGCAAAGTTCCTTGAAAAAATAACCCGGCACAGGGCCGGGTTGTTGTGGTGGCGATTTTCCGCCTATTACTGAGTGAACACCATGGCGACCGAGCCGCGCACTCGATAACCGCCCGTGAAAGCGATGGTAACGGAGGTGACCTGGTTGGGTGGGATCACCACCGTTCGGCCACAGACGGTACTGGTGAAACTACCTGACCCGGTTGCAGATACCGAATCCGAGGTGGGCGAGCCATTAACAGTGATTGAGCAAGATGCAGAGTTTGTGATCTCCTTGTCAGCGTGATCTCCACCCCCTCCCTGGGTACTACCTCGCGCATAGATTTCTATGCCCGAGATCACCAAGTTTCGGGTGCGGGAAAACGCCGGGATGGTAAACGAGATCCGATCGCTGGCGACGTAGGACTCCAGGGCATAGACCCGCGTCACATCGCCTTCAATCTGGTTAACGCTCAGTTTTCCCAGGATCTGGCAGTTCTCCCGCATCACCACGTTGTTAAACGTGCCGCTGTTGGCATTCACCTCGCCGGTAAACGAGCCGGCGGCCGCGTACAGCTTGTTGGTGCGGATAGTGCCATCGGCATAGATGATGGTGTGCCACCCCTCGCCCCAGCCGCTATAGGGACCACCCCGACCAAAGCCGGCATTGCCGCCCTTGAAATCGCTGTTCACGATGGTGGCCGCGTCGAGGTTGGTCACCTTGATGTACTTGGCGATCACGTTGCCGATCTCTGCCGTGTCCATCAATGCGTGGTTCATATAGACGGTGCCGTTTTTGACGACGAATGGATTGCGCTTGGAGGTGACCCCCGCGGCGCGGGAGAGCACGGCAAACACATCGGCGTCGATCACGAACGAGCTCAACACCGAGCCGTCAGCGTTGAGCGTGACAGAGAGGCCAAAGCCCCCGCCCTCGCCGTTGACCTGCGCCTTGGTGTACCAGCCCGCCGACACCTTGCCGGCGGTGTCAGCTTGCGCTTCTGCCACGGTCTGCACGGCGGCGCTCAGGGTCTGTCCCTGCTGCGTCACCTGGGCCTGCACCGTGTCTACACGTTGGCCGAGGGCGCTATCAGCATCAGTGCGCGCCTGCTGCTCTGACTGCACCGCAGAGGACAGAGTCTGCCCCTGCTGCGTCACCTGCGCCTGCACCGTGTCGACTCGTTGGCCCAGGGCAAGGTCGGCATCACTCAGGGTCTTGCTGGTCTGCTGCAGGGCTGCGTTGGTCTGCCTGTCTCCCTCCTGGTACTCGGTCTTGAGTTGGGTTATCTGCTGGGCGGTCGACTGCTCCACCCCGGCGATCACTTCCCTCACCTCCGTCAGCTCGGCAGCGGTAGCCGCCGCTTCGCCAGCGAACTCTGCCCGGAACTGGGTCACCTCTCGGGCCAGTGCCTGGTGTTCATTCGCCTGCGCCTCCTGGCGTTGGGTGATCTGAGCGCGCGCCTTGCGGTTGCGGGTTTCGCCTTCTTCATCCGCCAGGGTGTT
>NZ_JAGKRI010000087.1:0-10122 GCF_017939255.1 Aeromonas sp. Prich7-2 | reverse complement strand
TGGGAATAACGCCTTAAATGGCGAAGAAACGGTCTAAATAGGCTGATTCAAGGCATTTACGGGAGAAAAGATCGGCTCAAACTGAAAAAATGAAATGACTGAGTCAGCCGAGAAGAATTTCCCCGCTTATTCGCACCTTCCCTAGATTTTTTCATAAAAACGCCCCCCATCTTGCGATGGGGGGCGTTTTATTTTCCTGCCATTGAGCCAAAGAAGCTCAATGGTCAGCGATTACAGGGGCTGTTACAGGGATTCAGCAGTCGCAACCACATTTTCCACGGTAAAGCCGAATTCCTTGAACAGCAGCTCGGCCGGGGCGGACTCACCGAAGGTGCGCATGCCGATGATCTTGCCGCCAAAGCCCACGTACTTGTACCAGTAGTCGGCGATGCCCGCTTCGATGGCCACGCGCTTGGTGACGGCGGCCGGCAGGACGGACTCCTTGTACTCGGCGGACTGGGCATCGAACACGTCGGTAGACGGGATGGAGACCACGCGCACGGCACGGCCCTTGGCAGTCAGCTGCTCATAGGCGGCCACGGCCAGCTCCACTTCGGAACCGGTGGCGATCAGGATCAGTTCCGGAGTACCGGCGCAATCCTTCAGCACGTAACCCCCCTTGGCGGCATCGGCCAGTTGCTGGGCTGTGCGGTCCATCTGGGCCAGGTTCTGACGGGAGAAGATCAGGGAGGTCGGGCCGTCGGTACGCTCGATGGCGTGTTTCCAGGCGATGGCGGACTCTACCTGGTCACACGGGCGCCAGGTGCTCATGTTCGGGGTCAGACGCAGGGAGGCGATCTGCTCCACCGGCTGGTGAGTCGGGCCATCTTCACCCAGACCGATGGAGTCGTGGGTGTAGACGAAGATGGCGCGCTGCTTCATCAGGGCGGCCATGCGCAGGGCGTTGCGGGCGTACTCCATGAACATCAGGAAGGTGGCGCCGTAGGGGATGAAACCACCGTGCAGGGCGATGCCGTTCATGATAGCGGACATGCCGAACTCGCGCACGCCGTAGTGGATGTAGTTGCCTGCGGCGCTCTCGGGAGTCAGGGACTTGGAGCCGGACCACATGGTCAGGTTGGACGGCGCGAGATCCGCAGAGCCGCCCATGAATTCCGGCAGCAGCTTGCCGAAGGCTTCCAGAGAGTTCTGGGACGCTTTACGGGTCGCGATCTTGGCCGGGTTGGCCTGCAGGGTTTCGATGATCTTGGCGGATTCAGCAGCCCAGTTGGCCGGCAGCTCGCCTGCGGTGCGGCGCTTGAATTCGGCAGCCAGGGCCGGGTGAGCGGCTTCATAGGCGGCGAACTTGGCAGCCCAGTCGGATTCGAGCTTGGCACCCTTCTCCTGACCGTTCCACTCGGCGGCGATGTCGGACGGGATGACGAACGGCGCGTGGTCCCACTTCAGGAAGGCACGGGCGGCGGCGATCTCGTCGTTGCCCAGCGGTGCGCCGTGGCAGTCGTGGGAGCCGGACTTGTTCGGGGAACCGTAGCCGATGATGGTGCGGCAGCAGATCAGGGTCGGCTTGCCGGTCTCGGCCTTGGCGGCTTCGATAGCGGCGTTGATGGCCTCCGGGTTGTGACCGTCAACGGCCGGGATGACGTGCCAGCCGTAGGCTTCGAAGCGCTTGGGAGTGTCGTCGGTGAACCAGCCTTCCACGTGACCGTCGATGGAGATGCCGTTGTCATCCCAGAACGCGATCAGCTTGCCCAGACCCAGGGTGCCGGCCAGGGAGCAGGCTTCGTGGGAGATACCTTCCATCAGGCAGCCGTCGCCCATGAAGGCGTAGGTGTAGTGGTCGACGATGTCGTGACCCGGCTGGTTGAACTGCTCGGCCATGGCCTTCTCGGCGATCGCCATGCCTACGGCGTTGGTGATGCCCTGACCCAGCGGGCCGGTGGTGGTTTCAACGCCCGGCGCATAACCGTACTCCGGGTGACCCGGGGTGCGAGAGTGCAGTTGGCGGAAGTTTTTCAGATCGTCGATGGAGAGGTCATAACCGGAGAGGTGCAGCAGGGAGTACAGCAGCATGGAGCCGTGGCCGTTGGAGAGAATGAAACGGTCGCGGTCGGCCCACTTGGGGTTGTTCGGGTTGTGTTTGAGGTGGCTGCGCCACAGCACTTCAGCGATATCCGCCATTCCCATGGGGGCGCCCGGGTGACCGGAGTTGGCTTTTTGAACGGCATCCATACTCAATGCACGAATGGCATTGGCAAGCTCTTTACGAGAAGGCATCTGTATCTCCTGCGATTGCTTCATTTGATGGCCAAGATTAAGGCGCGTTATTGTCCCAGCAGGGGGCGCGGCGTGCAAATATTATCTGGGCGAATAAAGTGGCTTTGGGAGCACAATCGCTTTTCTGGGCGGGGAAAACGATTCAATCCGCCCCCTGCCTTACCTCCATGGAGGTGGATCCCTTCCCCATCCCGCCCCGGGCGGCTCCACCCCCAAATAGTGCTGGCAATCACCGGATGACCTATTTAAAATAGACGTCCAGATGTAGATACCTCTACAGTCATCCTGTCATTATCCGGTTATGGCCAAGGCGATAACCCTTACGAATCGAGAACCAAACATGGCAAAGCTGTTTACTTCCGAGTCGGTCTCCGAAGGCCATCCCGATAAAATCGCCGACCAGATCTCCGATGCGGTGCTGGACGCCATCCTGCAGCAGGACACCAAGGCGCGCGTCGCCTGCGAAACCCTGGTCAAGACCGGCATGGTGATGGTAGCCGGCGAAGTGACCACCTCTGCCTGGGTCGACATCGAACAGATCGTGCGCGACACCGTGCGCGAGATTGGTTACACCCACTCCGACATGGGCTTCGACGCCGACTCCTGCGCCGTGCTGAACGCCATCGGCAAACAGTCTCCGGACATCAACCAGGGCGTCGACCGTACCGACCCGCTGGAGCAAGGTGCCGGTGACCAGGGCCTGATGTTCGGCTACGCCACCAACGAAACCGACGTGCTGATGCCCGCGCCCATCACCTACTCCCACCTGCTGGTGAAGCGTCAGGCAGAAGTGCGCAAGAACGGCACCCTGCCGTGGCTGCGTCCGGACGCCAAGAGCCAGCTGACCTTCGCCTACGACGACGCAGGCAAGATCCTGGGTGTCGATGCCGTGGTGCTCTCCACTCAGCATTGCGACTCCATCAGCCACAGCGATCTGGTGGAAGCGGTGCGCGAAGAGATCATCAAGCCGGTGCTGCCGGCCGAGTGGATCAACAAGGACACCAAGTACTTCATCAACCCGACCGGCCGTTTCGTCATCGGCGGCCCCATGGGTGACTGCGGTCTGACCGGTCGCAAGATCATCGTCGACACCTACGGCGGCATGGCCCGTCACGGTGGTGGCGCCTTCTCCGGCAAGGATCCGTCCAAGGTGGACCGCTCCGCCGCCTACGCCGCCCGCTACGTGGCCAAGAACATCGTGGCCGCAGGTCTCGCGGATCGCTGTGAAGTGCAGGTCTCCTACGCCATCGGCGTGGCCGAGCCCACCTCCATCAGCGTCGAAACCTTCGGTACCGGCAAGGTGGCCGAAGCCCTGCTGGTCAAGCTGGTGCGCGAGTTCTTCGAGCTGCGCCCCTATGGTCTCATCGAGATGCTGGATCTGAAGCGCCCGATCTACCAGGCAACCGCCGCTTACGGCCACTTCGGCCGCGACGAGTTCCCCTGGGAGAAGACCGACAAGGCCGAGCTGCTGCGCGCTGCCGCTGGCCTGTAAGGCTCGAGGTTGTGATAAAAGGGGAGCCTGGCTCCCCTTTTGCTTTTGTGTCCTGTCCCGAGGATCCCATGCCTGCCACTGCCACCCGGCTTGACCCCGCCCTCATCGAGACGCTGCTCGCGCGCGTCGAGGCCTGCTTTGTGCAGGCTGAAACGCGCCTTGGCCGCACCTTCCCGCGCCCGCAAGTCCACTGCAACATGCGGGGCCGGGCGGCAGGGTCGGCGCGGCTGCAAACCTGGGAGCTGCGTTTCAATCCGGCGCTCTATCAGGCCAATCAGCAAGCGTTTCTCAGGGAAGTGGTGCCCCACGAGGTGGCGCACCTGCTGGTCTATGCGCTCTGGGGAGAGGGGCGCGGCAAGAGCCGGGTACTGCCCCATGGTCGCCAGTGGCAGTCGGTGATGCGGGAGCTGTTCGGCCTCGAACCCAGCACCACCCACAGCTTTGATCTGGGGGTGCTGGCCCAGCGCACCTTCGTGTATGCCTGCGCCTGCCAGCAGCATCCCCTCTCGGTGCGCCGCCACAACAAGGTGATGCGCGGCGAGGCCCGCTATCACTGCCGCCGCTGTCGCCAGCCCCTGGTGTGGCAGCGCGACGCCCCGGCGGATTGAGTCACCCCGTGTCGCGCTCCTGTGATAGGGTGCGCGCTTACTTCATTCAACTGTCTCATTGCCAAGGATATTCATGTTTCGCCCTCTGCTCTCCCTCTGCCTGGCCCTGCTGGTCAGCGCCCCGGCCCATGCCGACAACATCCAGACCTTTCGCGCCGCCAAGCAGGATCTGAACAAGCTCTACCAGAGCCACCCCGTCACCTTCTACTGCGGCTGCAACATCAAGTTCAGCGGCAAGAAGATGGCCCCCGACTGGGAGAGCTGCGGCTACCTGCCGCGCAAGCAGGCCGAGCGGGCCTCCCGCATCGAATGGGAGCACGTGGTGCCCGCCTGGGAGTTCGGCCACCAGCTCCAGTGCTGGCAGGAAGGGGGTCGCAAGAATTGCGGCAAGAGCGACGAGTTCAACAGGATGGAGGGAGACATGCACAACCTCTTCCCCGCCATCGGCGAGGTGAACGGCGATCGGGCGAACTTCCGCTTCAGCGACTGGAACGGCAAACCGAACCAGTACGGCAAGTGCCAGATGCTGGTGGACTTCAAGGAGCGCCAGGTGCAGCCGCCCAAGGGGCCGGTGCGTGGCCAGATCGCCCGCGCCTACCTCTACATGAGCCAGCAGTACGGACTGCGTCTGGCGGCCCAGCAGCGCAAGCTTTACGAAGCCTGGGACAGGCAGTATCCGGCTGATCGCTGGGAGTGCGAGCGCAACCGCCGTATCGGCAAGCTGCAGGGCAATACCAATCCCTTCATTGAAAAGCAGTGCCAATAACCCCATTTGACCAGGGAGGGGGAGCGTCCCCCTCCTCCTGAATCCCTTCACTCTCTGTCTCGCGAGCCTTGCTCGCCGCCGTGCAGTAGGGTATTGAAGGGTTTCCAAGCAAGAGACTGACTATCAGCCATGCGCATTCCACGTATCTATGAACCGGCCAGCCTGCAGGTGGGCCAGACCCTCGCCCTGTCGGAAGACGGTGCCAATCACATCGGCCGCGTGCTGCGCATGCAGCCGGGCCAGCAGCTCGAGCTGTTCAACGGCGACGGCCACCAGTACCCCGCCACCATCACCAGTGTGGGCAAGAAGTCCGTTGAGGTGACCATCGACAGTTGCGAGACCCGCTCGGTGGAGTCCCCCCTTGCCATCCACCTGGGTCAGGTGATCAGCCGCGGCGACAAGATGGACTTCACCATCCAGAAATCGGTGGAGCTCGGCGTCACCTGCATCACGCCCCTCTTCTCCGAGCGCTGCGGCGTCAAGCTGCCCGCCGATCGGCTGGAGAAAAAACGCGAGCAGTGGCAAAAAGTGGTGATCAGTGCCTGCGAGCAGTGCGGTCGCAATACCGTGCCCGAGGTGCGCATGCCGATGGAGCTCGACGCCTGGCTGGCGGAAGAGACTCAGGAGCTCAAGCTCAACCTGCACCCGCGCGCCCCTTACAGCATCAACACCCTGCCCATCCCCGAGCACGGCGTGCGCCTGCTGATCGGCCCGGAAGGGGGCTTGTCCGGCGACGAGATCGCCCGTACCGTGCAGGAAGATTTCAAGGAGATGCTGCTGGGGCCGCGGGTGCTGCGCACCGAAACCGCCGCCCTGACGGCGATTACTGCGCTTCAGTGCCGCTTTGGCGATCTGGCCTGACAGCCGACCCCCACCCCGGCCCTCCCCTTCGCAGGGGAGGGAGCAACAGGCTCCTCCCCCTTGTGAAGGGGGAGGCAGGGAGGGGGTCATCACATCCAATCGAGCCATTAGGAAGGAAACTCGGATGACCATTAAACTCGGCATCGTGATGGACCCCATCTCGGCCATCAACATCAAGAAGGACTCCAGCTTCGCCATGCTCGAAGAGGCGCAAAAGCGCGGCTACGAGCTGTTCTATCTGGAGATGAAGGATCTCTACATGGAGGCCGGTCGCGCCTTCGGTACCATGCGTCCGCTCACCGTCAAATATGACTATGCCGACTGGTACACGCTGGGCGAGGTGGTGGATCAGCCGCTCTCCAGCCTGGACGTGATCCTGATGCGCAAGGATCCCCCCTTCGACACCGAGTTCATCTACGCCACCTACATGCTGGAGCGAGCCGAGGATGAGGGTTGCCTCATCGTCAACAAGCCCCAGAGCCTGCGCGACGCCAACGAAAAGCTCTACACCGCCTGGTTTGCCGAGCACACCCCGACCACACTCGTCACTCGCAGAGCCGACAAGCTGCGGGCTTTCCACGCCAAGCACAAGGACGTCATCCTCAAGCCGCTGGACGGCATGGGCGGCGCCTCCATCTTCCGCATGAAGGAGGATGACGCCAACGTCGGCGTCATCATCGAGACATTAACCTCTCACGGCAGCCAGTACTGCATGGCGCAGACCTATCTGCCTGCCATCAAGGATGGCGACAAGCGAGTGCTGGTGGTGGACGGCGAGCCGGTACCCTACTGCCTGGCCCGGATCCCGGCGCAAGGGGAGACCCGTGGCAACCTGGCGGCCGGTGGCCGTGGCGAGGCGCGCCCCCTGAGCGAGGCGGACTGGGCCATCGCCCGCGCAGTGGGCCCGACCCTGAAAGAGAAGGGGCTCATCTTCGTCGGCCTCGACATCATCGGCGATCGCCTGACCGAGATTAACGTCACCAGCCCTACCTGCATCCGCGAGATTGAGGCGGCCTTCGACGTCTCCATTACCGGCATGCTGATGGACGCCATCGAGCGCCGGCTGGGCCGCTGACCCCTTGCCCAGCGACCCGTTGCCGCAGCGAGGAAACACACACAAGGGGCCGTGAAGGCCCCTTTGACTACCGGCAAAAAGCGGTTTTGCCCGCCGCCATCAACTGCCATAATCACCCCAAATACCTTTGCACGCTAAGAGATACATACGCTCCATGCAAACACTGCAAAATCACTTTCTGCTCGCCATGCCGAGCCTCACGGACGCCTATTTCCAGCGCTCCCTGGTCTATCTGTGCGAACACAGCAGCGAAGGCGCCATGGGACTGGTGGTCAACATTCCGGTCGACATGTCCCTGGACGCCATGCTGACCAAGCTCAACCTCAATCCCCCCGCCACCGCCGAGATGAAACAGCCGGTGTTGCAGGGGGGGCCGGTGCACGGGGATCGCGGCTTCGTGTTGCACAGCTTCCGCCCGGGCTTCAACTCCACCCTGCAGGTGAGCGACGAGATGATGGTCACCACCTCCAAGGACATCCTGGAGACCCTGGGCACCGACGAGGCGCCGGACCACTGGCTGGTGGCGCTCGGTTACGCCGGCTGGAGTGCAGGCCAGCTCGAGCAGGAGCTGGTGGATGGCGCCTGGTTGGTGATCCCCCCCAATCCCAAGCTGGTCTTCGATACCCCCATCCACCTGCGCTGGCAGCAAGCCGCCGCGAGCATTGGGGTCAACCCCCTGCACCTCTCCAGCCAGGTGGGCCATAGCTGACACCCCGGCCCTCCCCTCCGGGGGAGGCGGCACGCTCACCTCCCCCACGAGCAGGGGGAGGCAGGGAGGGGTCTTCCCCCTTCATTTATCCATCCATTTAGAGGAGACCCCATGTCATCACGCAGCATCATGGGCTTTGACTACGGCACCAAGAGCATCGGCGTCGCCATCGGCCAGGAGCTCACGGGCAGCGCCCGCCCCCTTCGCTCCCTCAAGGCCAACGACGGCATCCCCAACTGGGACGAGATAGAGAAGCTGATCAAGGAGTGGCAACCGGATCTGCTGATCGTCGGTCTGCCGCTCAACATGGATGGCACGGACCAGGAGATCACGGTGCGGGCTCGCAAGTTCGGTAATCGCCTGCACGGTCGCTTCGGCAAGCCGGTGGAGTTCAAGGACGAGCGGCTCACCACCACGGATGCCCGCGCCCGCCTGTTTGAACGTGGCGGCTACAAGGCGCTGGACAAGGGGAGTGTGGACGGCGTCTCCGCCCAGCTCATCGTCGAAGCCTGGATGGAAGAGCAGTACGACTAAACCGGGGAGCCTCCTCCCCCTTGCTTCTCTTTCACCGCCCCGCTCTCCATGGGCCCGCCCCAGGCAAAACGCGTCATCCCCGCCGCGGCCAGGCCATAGAGCCGCCGGATCTCCCCCCGCAACCACATCACCTTGGCATCCTGATTGTGGCGCTTGTGCCACAGCAGGATGAAGGCGATCTCCAGCTGGGCATAGAGAGACTCTTCCAGCGGCAACGGCATGGGGATGAGGTCGGGGTGATGTCTGGCGGCATAGTCCGCGCAATATGAAGGCACCACGGCGATCAGCTCGTGGCTCTTTTGGGCGGCGATATGCAGCGCCTGCTCGAAGCTCGCCACCATGATGGGCACCTGCCGCCTGTGGCCTTCGTCCTCCAGCAGATCATCCAGTGCCCAGCTGTCGCTGGCCTCCCACACCACGCTCACCTGGGGGCAGGCCAGAAAGCGGGTCAGCGACCACGTCTGCCCGAGCAAGGGGTGATCCTTGCGCAGGAACACCACGGGACGATCGCAGAACAGCACCTCATGATCGATGTAATAGGGCAGCCGGTTGACCCTGGCATGGGAACGGCCGTGGGTCTCCCGGGCACAGAAGCCGAGATCCGCCTCCCCGTTGACGATGTCGTTGAGAGAGTGGTGATCCCAGCCCAGCATCCTGACCACGGAGTGGGGGTACTTCTGGTAGATGGTCGTGGGCAGCTCGCTCAGGAAGCTGATGCCAAAGGGGGACTCCATCACCAGACTGAAGCGGGCCCCCTCGGGGATCGCCTCGCGGTTGAGGGTGCTGATGCTCTCGGTGAGCTGGAACCAGGTCTTGAGCTCCTCTGCCAGGGTCAGGGAGAGGTTGGTCGGCTGCAAGCCCTGGCGCACGCGCACGAAGAGGGGGTCCCCGAACCAGTCCCGCAGCTTGCCGAGCGCCTTGCTCACCGCCGACGGGGTGACACACAGCTTCTTGGCCGCCCCCGCCACGCTGCGCTCCTGCATCAGGTGCCTGAAGACCACCAGCAGGTTCAAATCGAGTTCACCCAGATTGCGCATCGCGTCTCTCCTATCCCCGAGCCCGTACTCGCCGTACCGCACGCCATGGTAGCAGCACCTTGACCACCAGGTAACCGAGCAGCGCCAGCAGGAGTGCCAGGATCAGCATCCAGAGCGCAGGCATCCCCAGATGGCCCATCCCCCAGATGAAGAGCCCGGACAACCCTATCTGCATGATGCAGAGCAGGGCACTGGCCGATGCCACCTGATCCCCGCACACATCCAGCGCCTCCCCCATCGCCACCCCGAACCCGCAGGAAAACCCGATGCAGACCAGGGCACACCCCGCCAGCAGCCAGGACAGGCCGCCTTCGGGCCCGCTGCTGCACAACAGGGCGAGCAAGGCCAGCAGGTAGGCGAGATGGGAGAGCGCCAGTACCCTTGCCTTGCCGAGCCAGCGCAGCAGCAAGGGGGTCAGGAAGGAAGCGGACATGCTCACCCCGGCCATCGCCATCATCAGCCGGGTGTACTGCTCGGGAGACAGGTCGAACGTGGTCATCAGGACGAGGGGCGAGACGCTCACATAGACCAGGATGGCGGTCACGCTGGCGCTGGTCAGCAAGGCGCGCAGCATGAAGGGGGCCGTGCCCAGCAGGGCCAGCGGCGATGCCCCCGCAGGCTGGCGGGCGGGGCGGGTCTCCTTGAGCAGTCGCAGGTTGACTAGGCTGTGTTCTCAAAATGCTGGTTTTCTGTCCACACATAACTCGCGCAAGTAGCGAAGGCAGAAAGCCAGTTTGATAAAGGCTGCAAAACTCTTGGCTAGCTTTTCATATCTCGTTGAAAACCGGCGAAACTTCTTCAACCA
>NZ_JAGKRI010000008.1:0-82582 GCF_017939255.1 Aeromonas sp. Prich7-2 | reverse complement strand
CCCGCAGGCGGAGGTGGTCTACGACCTGTTCCACGTGGTGGCTCGCTATGGCCGAGAGGTGGTGGACCGGGTGCGAGTGGAGCAGGCGAATGCACTGAAAAGCGATAAACCGGCGCGAAAAGTGGTCAAAAGTGCGCGTTGGTTGCAGCTACGTAATCGGGCGAAGCTGAGTGAAAAACAGGATGTGAAGTTGCAGGAGCTGTTGGCGGCGAATCAACCGCTGGCGATGGTGTACGTGCTGAAAGAGGCGTTGAAGGGCATCTGGTATGCGCCGAGCGTGTGGGAAGGATGGCGACGATGGCGGAGCTGGATGCGGCAGGTGAAGGAAAGCGGGCTAGCGCCGCTGCAACGATTTGGTCGAAATTTATCGAAATATATGCGGGGGATCCTGGCGAGTGCAAACTACCCGATGCACACGAGTGTGCTGGAAGGGGTGAACAACAAGATCAAAGTGATAAAGCGTATGGCATATGGATTTAGGGACTCAGAATACTTTTTTCTGAAAATCAAGGCGGCCTTCCCCGGAAAGCCGCGATGAACCATTTTTGTCAGCTTTGAAGCGCAGAAGTGTGAGGCGCATCAAGGAATTGGAAAGCGCTTTCGACCATAGTTGGCGCCTCCCCGGATGAGGGGACACCGGCTTGAAAGTACCGTAAAGAATCACCTTAACTGCACTCGGCTGCCATGCGGCGGGGCGCAACCAGGAGTCCACTATGTCTGATGTATTTCACTTGGGTTTGAAAAAAGCGGATCTGCAAGGCGCCACCCTGGCGATCGTCCCCGGTGACCCCGAGCGCGTGAAGCGCATCGCAGAGCTGTTGGACAACCCGGTGCACCTGGCCAGCCATCGTGAATTCACCACCTGGCGCGGCGAGATGGACGGCAAGGCCGTGATCATCTGCTCCACCGGTATTGGTGGCCCGTCCACCTCCATCGCGGTGGAAGAGCTGGCCCAGCTGGGTATTCGTACCTTCCTGCGCATCGGCACCACCGGCGCCATCCAGCCGCACCTGAACGTGGGCGACGTGATCGTCACCACCGGCTCCGTGCGCCTCGACGGTGCCAGCCTGCACTTCGCGCCGATGGAGTTCCCGGCTGTGGCCGACTTCGACTGCACCACTGCGCTGGTCAACACCGCCAAAGAGCTGGGCTCCAAGCTGCATGTGGGCGTCACTGCTTCTTCCGACACCTTCTACCCGGGTCAGGAGCGTTACGACACCGTATCCGGCCGCGTGGTACAACGTTTCCAGGGTTCCATGAAAGAGTGGCAAGCCATGGGCGTGCTGAACTACGAGATGGAGTCCGCGACCCTGCTGACCATGTGTACCAGCCAGGGCCTGCGTGCGGGCATGGTGGCCGGTGTCATCGTGAACCGTACCCAGCAGGAAATCCCGAACGCCGAAACCATGGCGAAAACCGAATCTGATGCCATCAAGATCGTGCTGGGCGCCGCCCGCAAGCTGATCTGATAGCCCTCTTTGTAACAAAGAGTACCGAGTGGGGGGTGGGGGCCGTTGCGAAAGCGCGGCCCCTATCTTTATCCGCCGTTTGCCCCTTTTGCCTTCCTGGCCCTGCTTTCCCCCTTCTTCGTTACTCCTGTTGCACCGTCATGGCCGCCAGTGCCTGCGCAAAGGGTGCCTCACAGCGGATCTGTACCGCTTCGCCGCTCACCGGGTGCACAAAACCGAGTTCACTGGCGTGCAGCATCAGTCTGGGGGCTCGTTCGCAGCCGGGCGGGAGCAGGCCGCCATAGAGATCGCATCCCAGGATGGGATGGCCCAGCCACTGGCTGTGGATGCGCAGCTGGTGGGTGCGCCCGGTTTCCGGTACCAGCCTGACCCGGGTCAATGGCACCGGCTGGCCTGCCCCCTCCAGGGTGAGCCGCTCCATTACCCGATAGCGTGAGCGGGCGGGCTTGCCGCTGGCGGCGCAGATGCTCATCAGCGGGAACAGCGCCGGATCCTTGGCAATGGATGCTTCGATGACGCCCTCATCCGCCGCCAGATGGCCGCAGAGCAGTGCCTCGTAAGCCTTGCTCACGGTGCGCTGGCTGAACTGGTGGCAGAGCAGGGCGTTGATGCTCTTGTTTCTGGCCACCACCATGACGCCCGAGGTGCCAAAGTCGAGGCGGTGCACCAGGGTGCAGCCGGGGTAATCCTGTACCAGCCGGTAATGGACCGAATCGAGGTTCTGCGGGTTCTTGCCCGAGAGGCTCAGCAGGCCGCTCGGCTTGTTGATGAGCAGCAGATGCGCATCCTCAAACAGGATCTCGATGGTGGCGGCGCAGGGCGGAGCAACAAAGGTGTCGATGATGGTGGACATGGGGCAACCGGACGATGAAGGGGGAGGGATCATACCCGAACGATGGCGGCGCGGCGAATCTGGGTGTCCGCTCCCAAGGCATATCGCCAAGTACTTGATCTCGTTGGTTGAGGCGTTTTGTGACTCCCTCCTGAGTTCATCTGGCCATCTCTTGCTAAGGTATGGCTCCCTGTCATGTTGTAAGGAGTCTGTCCATGGCGTTGCCCGTTATTCTCGATTGCGATCCCGGCCACGATGATGCCATCGCCCTTATTCTGGCGCTGGCGAGCCCCGAGCTGAAGGTGCTGGCGGTCACCACCAGCGCGGGCAACCAGACCCCGGACAAGACCCTCAACAATGCCCTGCGCATCCTGACCCTGCTCGGCCGCGACGACATCCCGGTGGCGGCGGGGGCAGCCAAGCCCCTGGCCCGTGAGCTCATCATCGCCGACAACGTCCACGGCGAATCGGGGCTGGACGGCCCAGAGCTGCCGGATCCCGCCTTTGCTCCCTGGGCGATGAGCGCCCTTGAACTGATGGCAAGATGTCTGCGCGAGAGCCCGGAGCCGGTCACCCTGGTGCCGACCGGGCCGCTCACCAACATTGCCCTCTTGCTGGCGGCCCACCCCGAGCTCAAGCAGAAGATCGCCCGCATCGTACTGATGGGGGGCGCCGCCGGTGCGGGCAACTGGACCCCCGCGGCGGAATTCAATATTTATGTGGATCCCGAAGCGGCCGATATGGTCTTCAAGTCGGGGCTGCCCATCACCATGTGCGGGCTGGACGTGACCCACGAGGCCCAGGTGATGGACGAGGATATCGAGCGGGTACGCGCCATTCCCAACCCGGTGGCGCAGTGCGTGGCACAGCTGCTCGACTTTTTCATGATCTATCATCGGGATCCCAAGTGGGGATTTGCTGGCGCGCCGCTCCATGACCCCTGTACCATCGCCTGGCTGCTGGCGCCCTCCCTGTTTCACGGGGTGGAGTGCCGGGTCGATATCGAAACCGGCGGGACCCATACCCTGGGCAGGACGGTGGTGGATCGCTACGACCTGACCGGCAAACCGGCCAATGCCCTGGTGCTGCTGGGGCTCGACAGGGTCGGTTTCATCGAGTTGCTGGTGCAGCGACTGCGCTCATTTGGTTGACATCCTGGACATCGGATAAGGGGTTGGGAATGTGGAAAGGGACGTTGGCGCTGCTGACATGCATGCAACTGACGGGTTGCGCGACCCCGTTCGAGAAGATGTGGCAGGGGCTGGCGACCTGCGAGCTGGATACCCTTCATCTCGACATCGAGACCGGGCGCCCGGCCAATCCGCAGCTCGCCATGTATACCCCTGACAAGGTGAGCGAGGGCTTTGCCTGGTACAAGGTCCATCAGGAGCTGCACGGCCTGCCCATCGTCGGTTTCCTGGTGCCGGCCTCCACCTTCGAGGTACATGCCCTCTTCGTGGATACCCCCATCGCCAATGCCCGCAGGCTGACACATAACGCCTATGGCAGCGAATTTTCCGACGAGAGGCTGCATGACGAGGGGATGGCCCCCCTGTTGCTGCGCGACCCCAACAATCCCAAGCGCTCCATCATCGACTGCACCCGGGGTGAGTCGGCGGAGCCGCTGCCGGAAGCGTCTTTCGGCGAAGGGGAGTGAGTCCGGGGGAGGGCAACGGGATATCAGGCCAGACAAGAAAGGGGCCAGCCGCAAGGCTGGCCCCTTCTCTATGGGAGCTGACCCGGGTCCGGGGTGTCAGGGATACCCCAGGGTCTGCCTGATAGCGGGAAGCTGCGCGGCAATCCAGGCCGGATTGATGGGCCCCCAGTCACTGATGCGGTAGTGCCCCTGCAGATGGCGAGCCCCCTCGGTCTGCTCGAAGGCGCACTGGATGTCGAGCTCAGCCAGGGCGCTGAGGGTGTCCTGGGCGGTGCGGCGCGGCATGCCGGTCGCCTCCATGATGGCGGGCACGGTGTCCGTGCCCTGACTGATGAGGTGAGCCACGTAGAGCCGGCGATAGAAGCTGGTGCGGGTCTTGCTCGGCTCGCTCATATCTCGTCCTCGAGGCGATCGAAGTAGCGCCAGGTGGCGATGGCCGCCTTGCCCATCACCAGGGCCCAGACACCGAACCAGAACCAGCGGAAGAAGCTCCAGGTGGAGGCATCGGGCTCGGTGCTCGCGATCTTGGTGACGTTGGGGAACATGGAGAACATGTTCACGCGCCAGCCGTAGGAGGTAATGATGGCCAGGCGTTTTTCGAACTCCATGGACTTGGCCTTGGCCTGGACGTCGGCGGCGTTGAACTTGAAGTAGAAGGGCCAGCCCCATTCGGTGTCTTCATTGCGAAACACCCGGATCTTCTCGCCGGGGCGCTCGGTGTAGATGTAATAGACGTCGGTGGTGGGGCCGTCAGCCGGGTTCTTCTGGCTGATGGGGCCATCCTTGTCGGTGCGCTTCACCTCCACCCCGGTGATGGTGGCGATGGTGTGTTCCGGCAGATAGAAATCGAGCCAGAGTGCGGAGAGCAGGGCGATGAGGCCGAGCGTGATAAAAGCGGGTTTCTTGAACTTCAGGCTCATGATGATCTCTCGATGAGGGGGAGTGACGTGCCTCTACCATACCCACATTTGCGAATGCAGCCCAGCCCCCAATGACACCTTGATGGCAAAAACCCGTTTTAAACAGGAGGCGTGAAGGGGGAGGGGCAAGTGCGGGGCCAGCGCCGGGCCCCGCGGTATCGAAGAGACCCTCTTGGGATCAGAGCTGGAACTGGGCGAGCTGCCTGCGCTGCTGCTCGGCGAGCTGTGACAGTTCGTGACTGGCGGCGGCACTCTGGCTGATGCCGGCAGCGTTCTGGTTCACGATCTCGTGGATGTTGGTGAGGTTGCGGCTGATGTCGGCGGTGACGCAGGATTGTTGTTCTGCCGCGGTCGCCACCTGGGCGTTGGCACCGTTGATCTGGTTGACCGCGTCCGTGATGCCTCCCAGCAAGGCCTGTACCTCGGCGGAGAGCTGCTGGTTGTGGCCAAGGATCTCCAGGGTCTGCTGCACGCCGCTGTTGGCGGAGAGGGACTGGCTCTGCAACTGCTCGATGATGGCCTGGATCTCCTTGGTGGAGTCCTGGGTACGGGCGGCCAGCAGGCGCACTTCGTCGGCCACCACCGCAAAGCCGCGGCCGCTTTCACCGGCGCGGGCCGCCTCGATGGCGGCGTTGAGGGCCAGCAGGTTGGTCTGCTCCGAAATGCTCTGAATGACTTCGATCACCTTGCCGATCTGCTCGGACTGGGACTTGAGCCTGGCCACCACAGTCGCGGCGTTCTCCAGACTGCCCGCCATGCGGCCGTTGGCCTCGATGCTTTCGGCAAACAGGGTCAGCCCCTGCTCGACCCGACTGTTGGCATCCCGGGCCAGCTCGTCGGCCAGGGCGGCATTGTGGTTGACGTTGTCGGCAGTGCTGGCCAGCTCGGTGACGGCGGAGGCCACCTGTTCGGTCTCACCCCGCTGCTGCTGGGCGTTGACCTCTGCCTGGGTCATCACAGCGGCAAGCTCGGTGGCGGCGGAGGCCACATTGCCGCTGATGCCGGTCAGGGTCTGGATGGTGTTGGCAAGCTGGCTCAGGGTCCGGTTGATATCGCTGGCGAGCTGGCCCAGCTCGTTGTTGCCTTCGGCATTGGCACGCACGTTGAAGCGGCCGAGGGCGACGGCGTGCATCACCTCCTGCAACTGGCCGATGGGCTGCACGATGCGCCCGGAGATCCACCAGCCACCCAGCAGGGCCGCGATCAGGGTGCCCCCCATCAGCAGCAGGGTGCGCAGCAGGGTCGCGCGGTAGTGGGCCTGCTCCTCGGCAATCTCAGTCTGGGTCAGCTGATTGATGTGGACGGACATGGCATCGATCTGCTTGATGAGCGCCTCCCCCAGATCGCGAAAGTGCAGGCGGGCCTGCTCATAGGCGGCGGGATCGCCACTGCCTTGGTACTTGGCGGTCAGCAGGGGCAGCATGCTGCTGCGGGTATGGCCGAGGTAGGCCTGCAGGGCGGCCGCGACCTGACGGTTGTCCTGCTCGGCACCGGTGACAACCAGTCTGGTCAGGATGGCGCCAATCTCCTGCTCGGCGGCGGAGAGCTGGGCCGGCAACTGGGCGAAGAGGGCCTCATCGTAGAGGCCGTAGATGGCGTTGGTGCGCAGCCGGTAGGTGGCGTGGATCAGGGCCGCGATGTCGTCCTTGTGGCGGGTGACGCTGGCGGTGGTTTCATTCATGTCCTGAATGGCACCGTCGATTTCCTGTTTGCTGATCACGGCCATCAGCAGCATCAACAGGCTGGCGAGCAGGAGAGGGATAAGCACTTGAAGACGAATGGACAGATTATTCAATGACATGAAAGATCCTAACCCGAAAGAGGAGTGAGGCGGCATCTTACACAGGCGCGACAATCCTTGTCACAGGGTTTTTAATGCTGAATTCTTGCTGAATGAAAAGGTTTTTCTTGTGTTAAAAGAGTGTGATAGGCAAGATCGTCTGCTTGTTACCCTGGAGGTGTAGTGTGTCCGACTGGATTGATCCCGCCATCTTGGCGCTCTTTATTCCCACGTTCTTTTTTGTCTCAGTAACCCCCGGTATGTGCATGACCCTGGCGATGACCCTGGGCATGAGTCTGGGGGTGCGCCGTACCCTGCACATGATGTGGGGGGAGCTTGTCGGCGTCGGCCTGGTCTCCGTGCTGTCGGTGGTCGGGGTGGCGGCAGTCATGCTCAACTACCCGGCCCTGTTCTCTGCATTCAAATATGTAGGTGGCGCCTACCTGGTCTGGCTTGGCATCCAGATGTGGCAGGCCAAGGGCAAGATGGCCATCCCGGCGGATCTCTCAGCGGGCCAGCAGACCAGCCCCATGGGACTGGCCGTGCAGGGTTTCGTGACCGCCATCGCCAACCCCAAGGGGTGGGCCTTCATGGTCTCCCTGCTGCCCCCCTTCATCAATGCGGCCAAGCCGATGGCACCCCAGATAGGGGCCCTGGTCGCGCTCATCCTGGTCATCGAGTTCTCCTGCCTGATGCTCTATGCCAGCGGTGGCCGCACCTTGCGCCATTTCCTCGCCAAGAGCGGCAATGTCACTCTGATGAACCGGATCGCGGGCTCTCTCATGCTGTTTGTCGGGGTCTGGCTGGCCTTCGGTTAAACACCCGCTCAATCTGCCGCCCTATGTGACGCCATGGGGCACCTGAAGAGAGATGATGCAAAAAGGCCACCTCCCTGCCCGGGAGGTGGCCTTTTACATGGGCCCGTTTTTTTATGAACCCACTTTTCATGGACTCATGAGGTCAGTCGGTCAGGCAGTCCGGATCGAACACGTACTCCCCGGCCAGCCAGCGCAGGATCTCGTTCACGCAGGCCTGATCCTGGAACGGCAGGTAGCGGCTCTTGAGATGGATGATCTGCTCGGGGGTGAGCTGGGCCAGACCGATGTCCTGGAAGAGCGGCAGGTCTGCCTGGATCATGGCGGAGATCTGCGGCCCGCAGGTGGCGTTGAGGGAGGCGTGCAGCGCCTTGTCAGGATCGTACTGCTTGCCGAGCTTGTAGCTCATGGGCAGGGTGGCGAGCGGCAGTGCCGAGAGGGCCGCCTGCTTCATGGGATTGACCGTATGGCCGCTCACGAGATCCGCCAGCTCTGCCGGACGGTTTTCGAAGGCGCGCAGGTGCAGGAAGCTGCTCGCCTTGCTGCCGTCATTGACCGGATAGTTGTCCCACAGGAAGGGCTTGCGATGGAGCCAGTCGGCGGCCTGTTTGAGGTGGGCAGCCGGATACTCGGTGGAGCAGACTTTGGGGCCGGTCCAGAAGACATCGATGCGCCTGTCGAGCCCCTGACCCAGATCCTGCAGATAGTGGGGGGGCATGGCACCGAACACCTTCTCCAGCACCGGATCCGTGCTGTAGTAGCTGGGGCAGAACAGCAGGCGGCCTGCGTCGGTGTGGGCCGCGATGTCGTGGGCGATGGTGAGCTGCCAGTGGGCGAGATCCGGGGTGTCCCCCTTCATGTCGTCAAACAGGATCGCCAGGATATCGGGCTTGAGCGCCTCCTCGATGAGCCTCACCTTCTCCAGCAGGGCGGGTCGCTGGCGGGCATAGTCGTGATGGGCCCCCATGGGGCTCAGGCCCACCCCGAAGGCCAGACCGTTCTCCCGGCACTGGCGGGCGAGCTGGCACAGGGCTTCAAGCTGGTCGGCGGGCCAGGGTGTGGCCCAGTGCTTGCGCAGGTAGCCGTCTTCCTTGGGGGCGTAGAGGTAGAAGCCATAGCCGTGGCGGGGCAGCCACTGGGCGTAGCGGGCACGGGCTTCCCAGCTCCAGCCCTTGCCAAAGAAACCCTCGATGAGGCCCAGCTTGGGCGAGGGAGGATACAGACCGGACAACAGGGTTTGATAAGGCATGGTTCACTCCCTTCTCACACAAATGCGGGCTACGATGGCCGGCGCCTAGACGGGGTCTTCTTCCAGGAAGCGCACCCCTATCTTGCGGGGTTCACCCTCTTCCATTTCCGCCACCGTCCAGAGCAGTCCCTGCCAGGCGACATGGTCACCGACCACCAGATTATCGCCCAACTGATGGGCAATAAAATCGCCGAGGCTCTGATCCGCCACCTCGCTCACATCCAGCCCGTAGAGCGGGGCGAGATCCACCAGCCTGGCGTTGGCCTCCAGCAGGAAGTCACCGAAGAAGCGCGGGCCCAGATCCTGCTCCGGCGCCTGGCTGAAGAGCTGACCGAGGGCGGGCAGGTCGTGCTCGTGGCCGATGACGCAGAGGATGTCATCGGATTGCAGGCAGGTACTGCCCGAGGGGTGGAGCAGCTCCTGGCCGCGGAACAGGGCGCAGATGCGGGTGCCCTGAGGCATGCGCAGCTCCCGCAAGGGGGAGCCGATGCACCACTTCTCGGCGCTCAGGCGATAGACGAAGGTCTCCCACTGGCTGTCGAGATCGATTTCCAGCCCAGAGCGGTTGATGGGAGAGGGCGGTGCGGGCACCTCCACTCGCGCCAGCTTTGATGCCAGCGGCAGCGAGCTGCCCTGCAGGATGAGCGAAACCAGCACCACGAAGAAGGCGACATTGAAGTAGAGCTGGGCATTGGGCAGCCCCGCCATCATGGGGAAGACCGCCAGGATGATGGGCACGGCGCCGCGCAGCCCCACCCAGGAGATGAACCAGCGCTCGCGCGGCGCGAAGTTCTTGAACGGCAGCAGTCCAATCCAGACCGACACCGGACGGGCAAACAGGATCATCCACATGGCCAGGGCCAGTGCCGGCAGGGCGATGGGCAGCAGCTTGTGGGGCGAGGCGAGCAGCCCCAGCACCAGGAACATGCCGATCTGGCTGAGCCAGGTCAGGCCGTCCAGCACGGAGAGGGTGGTGCTGCGGCTGCGCAGGGAGAGGTTGCCAAGCAGCAGGCCGGTGAGGTAGATGGCGAGGATGCCGCTGCCCCCCACCGCCGTGGTGAGGGCGAAGATGAGCAGGCCGCCGCTCACAGTGAGCAGGGGATAGAGACCGGGGGCGAGCTTGGCACTGTTGATGAGCTTCCACAGCAGCCAGCCCCCCGCAAGGCCGATGCCAGCGCCCAGACCAAACTGCTTGACGAGTTGCAGCAGCAGGAAGCCGGCATCCAGCCCCTGCTGGGCGGTGGCCAGCACCTCGATCAGGGTGACGGTGAGAAAGACCGCCATGGGATCGTTGCTGCCCGATTCAATCTCCAGGGTGGCGCTGACCCGCTCGTTGAGGCTGCGCCCGCCGAGCAGGGAGAAGACCGCCGCCGCATCGGTGGAGCCGACGATGGCACCGATGAGCATCCCCTGCATCAGGTTGAGGTCGAACAGCCAGGCGGCGGCGAGGCCCGTGAGGCCTGTGGTGATGGCCACCCCGACCGTAGCCAGCGAGAGCGCGGGCCAGAGCGCGACCCGAAAAGAGGAGACCCGGGTGCGCATGCCGCCGTCCAGCAGAATGATGGCCAGTGCCAGGTTGCCCACCAGGTAGGCGACCGAGTAGTCGGCGAAGTGGATGCCGCCGGGACCATCCTCACCCGCCAGCATGCCGACGGCGAGGAAGATGACCAGGATGGGGATGCCGACTCTGGAGGAGAGTGCGCTCAACAGGACACTGGCGCCCACCAACAGGGCACCGATGAAGAAGAAACTGTTGACGGTGGTGGCATCCAATGGCGAACTCCTTATGGCGGGCTGCAAAACAGGCACATTATATGCAGATTGACCCCCTTTGTGTGGCTTAATTGTGCATTGTTTTGCAGTTTTTTACGTTTGTTGCGCAGTTTTCAAGCAGGGCGAGGGCGGCGTGCCCGCGCGGGAAAGCGCAGGGAAAGGGGGCAATGGATGGGGCTTTCAGTGCAGGCAGAGGGGGGCGGCAGAGGGCGAAAAAATACCGTGGACGGGAAGGGTGCAGGAGCGCCGACGGGCTCCTGCGAGGGGGTCAGTCGTCCTCGTCGTCCTTGACCTCCCGGATCTTGTCCTTGTACTTGGGCAGTTGTTTCTCGAGCTGCTTCATGTCCTTGATGGCGTTGAGAAACAGGCCGAGCAAAAACAGCAGCGGCAAGCCTATCCATAACCACAAGCTCATCAGAATCTCCTTTCGTGGTGTGCCGGGGTGACATAGCGGGCCAGGATCTCGTCGAGATGAGCCAGGATGCACTCCTTGCCTTCAATATCCGCCCGTTCCAGACAAAGCGCCAGCGCCGCCGGATCCAGGGCCAGCCCGTCGGATTCGGGCGCGAAGCTCAGGTGCCAGGGCTCGTAGGCCACCCCCTGATCCGGTTGCTCCCCTTTTGCATAGGGCAGGAAGAAGCCGAAGTCGTTCATGTGATCGTCCAGCCATTCGCGCAAATCGGCAAACCAGCCGCCCGCCTCGTACTCCCAGGGTTCCAGCGCGAGCCGGGTGCCGGCGGGCAGGCAGTCCGGATCGTAGATGTCGAGATCCGTGCCCCAGTGATGGCGGCTGGTGCCGGGCAGGGCGCTCCAGTGCAGGATGGCGTGCAGTCGCTCGGTCTCGCCCAGTTGCAGGGCATCGAGGGGCTGGTTGTGCGCATCCAGCAGAGGGCGCTCCCCGCGCCATTTGCCGTTCCAGATGGCGAGCTGGCGCTCGAAGCCGCGCCAGCTGGAGGCCGCCTGCAGGTTGAAACCGGCATGGGCGGCAGCCACCTGCATGTCGTTGAAGGCCGCCGCGGTGGCGGCGGTCAGACGATGGGGGCCGCGCCCCACCAGGATGAGGTGGCTCTCATCCAGCCCAAGCAGTTGATCCTGATTCATGGTCTGGTCTCTCTTGTCCGGAGCACCGCTCATGCCAGCAGTCGTGCCAGCACCCCTTGGTACATGTCCGCCAGCAGATCCAGATCGTCCGCCTTCACGCACTCGTTCACCTTGTGGATGGTGGCGTTGACCGGGCCGAGCTCGATGACTTCCGCCCCGGTGGGAGCGATGAAGCGCCCATCGGACGTGCCCCCCGTGGTGAGCAGGGCCGGCTGCTGGCCGTTCACTGCCGCCACGGCGGCGACGGTGGCTTCCAGCAGGGCGCCGGTGTCCGTCAGGAAGGGCTGGCCGGAGAGGGTCCACTTCAGCTCGAAGTCCAGGCCGTGACGGGTCAGCAGCGCCTCGACCCGCTCGCGGATAGCCGCATCGGTGAGCTCGGTGCTGAAGCGGAAGTTGAACTGGACCTGCAACTCCCCCGGAATGACGTTGGAGGCGCCGGTGCCGCCCTGGATGTTGGCGATCTGGAAGCTGGTGGGGGGGAAGTAGGCGTTGCCCTTGTCCCACTCGATGGCGGCGAGCTCCGCCAGCGCCGGTGCCGCCTTGTGGATAGGGTTGTCCGCCAGATGGGGGTAGGCGACGTGGCCCTGCACCCCGCGCACCAGCAGATCGCCAGTGATGGAGCCGCGACGGCCGTTCTTCACCACGTCCCCGACCTGGGCGGTGGAGGAGGGTTCGCCGACGATGCACCAGCGGATCTTCTCGTTGCGTGCCTCCAGGGTGTCGATGACGCGTACCGTGCCGTTGATGAAGGGCCCCTCTTCATCCGAGGTGATGAGAAACGCGATGGAGCCCTTGTGGTCCGGGTGCTCGGCCACAAAGCGCTCGGTCGCCACCACCATGGCGGCCAGGGACCCCTTCATGTCGGCGGCGCCCCGGCCATGGAGCATGCCGTCCTTGATGGTCGGCTCGAATGGCGGGGTGTCCCACTTCTCCAGGGGGCCGGCGGGTACCACGTCGGTGTGGCCGGCGAAGCAGAAGAGGGGACCCTCGCTGCCACGGCGTGCCCAGAGGTTGGTGGTGTCCTCAAAGACCATGGGTTCGATGACGAACCCCAGGCGCGCGAGGCGCTCCGCCATCAGGGTCTGGCACCCTTCATCCAGGGGGGTCACGGAGGGGCGGCTGATCAAATCCTTGGCCAGTGTGATGACGTCCGACATCGGTGTTCCTTAACAGAAAAAGTTAACGGGAGAAGAGGGATTGATAGAGGTCTGCCTTGAAGCCCAGGGTCAGGGTACCGTCCTGGTCCAGCAGCGGGCGCTTGATCATGGCCGGGTGGGCCAGCAGCAGGTCACGGGCCTTGGCGGTGTCGAGCCCCTGTTTTTCTGCTTCCGGCAGGGCGCGGAAGGTGGTGCCACGGGTGTTGAGCAGGGCTTCCCAGCCCAGCTTGGCGAGCCAGAGATCGAGCTGCTCCGGGCTCAGGCCGTCGGCGCGGTGATCGTGAAAGCGGTAATCGATACCCGCCTCCTCCAGCCACTTGCGGGCCTTCTTGATGGTGTCGCAGTTTTTGGGGGAAATGCCGTAAAGAACGACTTTGCACTCGGTTTTGTTTTCCATGGAGGTCACCGTGGTTCCGTTTGATGGGCAGTAGCATACAGACGATCACCATGCGTGGAAACGGGGTGGCTTGGGGCTGGTCGTCTGGCGATGGGCTGGTTCTGCTGCATCGTGGTTTCTTCGGCAAAAATAACTTCAACTGAATATTGTGTAAAGTGCCGATCTACTGGTAGGCTCATCCCATCTTAATTTTCAGCCGTGCTCACTTGCTTCCGATGTGAGCCAATCGCAAAGGAGTTGCCATGAGTCACCCCATCAAAGCCTATTCCTATATTCGGTTCAGTACCCCCAAGCAGGCGCAAGGGGATAGTTATCGCCGCCAGCTTCAGCAAGCTATGGATTACTGTGCTGAGCACAACCTCCAGCTTGATGACAAGACGATTGATGATTTCGGCACGAGTGCATTTCGTGGTGCCAACATGTCTGAAGGGGCGTTAGGTCGCTTCGTTGATGCTGTGAAGCATGGTGAGATTGAACAGGGGTCATACCTGCTGGTTGAGTCAGTAGATCGTCTGAGCAGACAAGCAGTAGAAGAGGCCCTTGAACAGTTCCTGGCTATTGTGAGGGCGGGGATTGTCATTGTAACCCTCTCCGATAAGCAGGTCTTTCGTAGAGGTCAGGTGGACTTCACCAAGCTGATAGTCTCAATCGTCTACATGGCCCGTGCTAATGATGAGTCAGAGATGAAAAGCCGTCGGAGCCGTGCAGCATGGTCAAATGGCCGTGAGCAGGCAAGAAAGAACAACAAAGTGATAGCTAACTCCCGTCTACCTTCATGGCTCACTAGGGATGGGGAGCAGATCGTCCCTATCTCCGAACGAGTAGCTATTGTGAACGAGATGTTTGAAATGGCGAAGTCAGGCTGTGGCTATGAGCAGATTGCCAAGGTTTTCCTAGAAAAGGGCTACAAAACATTCGGCAAAGAGGCTGACTGGCGTCCGGCAGGTATTCAAGCGGTCATCAAGAGTCAAGCGGTGATCGGTGTTTTCCAACCACATGTTATCGAGAACGGTGAGCGAGTGCCTGCTGATGAGCCAATCTTGGGGTACTACCCCACGATAGTCTCCCCAGCCTTGTTTGAAGAGGTGCAACACCTTATCAGCAAGAGAAACAAGCATAGTGGTTCCTATCGCAAGGGAACCTTTAACAATCTCTTCAGTGGTGTACTTCGCTGTCAGTGTGGTGAGTCATTACGTTATCAAAACAAAGGGCGAGCAGGGAGCCCAAGAAACTATCTGGTTTGTCCCAAGCAAAACACCGCTGGGTGCAAATTACCGAACATGCTTTACGACAAGATTGAACCACAACTTTTGCAAGCAGTGTTCTTGCTGAACAGGGTAATGAAGCAACGGGTTGAGGGGGAGGATAAAACAATCGCTCTTAGAACCACGCTAGCCGAATTACGAGTTCAGCTAGAGGTTGAGACCCAGAAGAGAAAGAAGGCAGCTCAACTTGTGCTGGATAACGATAATGATGCGGATTATCGAGTCTTGTTCGAGCAATGCAAGAAGAAGACGCAAGCCTTAGAAAAGCAAATTCAACGAGCTGAAAGTGACCTTATGAGCCGGGAGCTATCAGTGAAAACGCTCCAATACTTCGTAGCTCCTGAAGACCTTCGCAGTACGGAGCAACGCCAACGATTCAACGGTCAGTTGAAAACAGCGTTGAAGGAAATTCGATTCCGCTTTGATGGCGGCTATCTGTGGGCTGAGTATATGGACATTGATGGTAGTCGCGTGTTGACGCAGACCTTTGAAGACAAGTTGGCGGGGAGTTCGATTTATGACGGGTCTAGCTACCTAGTAAGAAAGACTCAAACTGAAGCTCCTTATGGTGTTGACCCTTCTGTTATGCAGCAAGAGATGGACGATTACATTCGAAATCTCCAGAAGAATGATGATGGTACAGATCCGGATTTCGAAGATTTGAGCTCGGCATATTCCAAGTAAAAAGCTGTCAGGAGGCGCTATTGAACATGACAGCAATTTTCATTGGCCAACCTGCCCGAGGAATCATCGACCCAGAAGCATTGCTATCTCAGATACCTGGGTTCAGCCAGCGAAGCACTCGGCGGTACAGTCAGTACGTCAGGCGGGCAATCAACAACATCCGGCAGGTGCGAGGACTCGACCTGCCGGAGGTTCCCGAACCGGATAATGGATTGGGGACATGGACTCCCTCACAAGCCTTGGCTGTGTTGACCTATGGCCCCAGCTCTCACCTGAACGCAGCGTTGATAGCGGAGATCGAGCGGTTGACCGGACAATCATTACCACGAGAGGAAGGTCAGAGCCGCTATGAGGCAGCATTTTACACAGAGTACCTAGTTTCGCTGCTTGCTTGGTTTGAAGAACAGCAGCCGGGTTTGCGAATCGAAGTGATCCCGCAGTCCGCTTGCGGCCCTTACCGAATAGATTTCCGAGTCGATTTTCAGTGGTTCGACCCGGATGGAAAATATTTTGACCGACCGATCCGGCAGGAAACGTACTTGCTGGAGTTTGACGAAGCCTATCATCTGGAGCCCGCGAACCGCCATGCAGACCAACAGCGTGATGCCTACATTGAGCAGCAGACGGGCCTCAGACCGCTCAGGATACGCCACGAGGAACAGGAGCTGTGGGTAACCATCTGTCGTGCTCAGGGACGCATCCTAAGCGTGGAGGGGTACCTGCAAGGACTGCTGGAGATGATGAAATGGCGACAGGAGGAGGGGCATATCTATATCACGCGGAAGTCTGCACAGAGTGCTTATA
Source organism: Aeromonas sp. Prich7-2 (assembly GCF_017939255.1). Taxonomy (NCBI): domain Bacteria; kingdom Pseudomonadati; phylum Pseudomonadota; class Gammaproteobacteria; order Aeromonadales; family Aeromonadaceae; genus Aeromonas; species Aeromonas sp. Prich7-2. Next base: position 66,679 of record NZ_JAGKRI010000008.1, on the reverse strand, counting down.
CCTGCGATCCTGCCGGGTATCTGCGATATCCCGCTCAACCGGGACGAGACCTGAAGGCAGTTGCAGAGCGGCTTGATTGGCGATTTCGTAAGGGGCATAGCGACAACCTGCCGCATCACCGTCTGACCCCGCCGCGAGTGACTGCCAATCGACACATTTCGGGGTGATGTGTCTGGTCGATTTGAGTCTCATCGACACATCCAACAACGTGTTCATGGGCTTTTCGGCTGCATGTGTCTGGTGTGTCGCCTGTTCCAGCCCGATATAGATACCCGTTTTGTTACTCAGAGACTTATCTATTTACTGCACCGAGGGGGGAGCCTACCAGCCACCCGGAGGAGAGATTCCGAGATGATTGCAACGAACTTGCCCGGTTGATTGCCCGGCCAAAACAATCCCAAACCCCACCAGCTTAAGGAAATCAAGCAGGCAATATTGAGACCCTACGCCGGTATAAGAAAGATGAGATCAACCCCATCGGAGAGCCGCATGGAATACATCACATCTGGCCCCTTGTCGGGAGCCATCCAGCAGGGAGAAGGCGTATGAATGAGCAGCAAGGAAATCCGTTACTGAAAGCGTTGGAGGCGGCACTGCTGGCAGCCTTGGGCGTCCTCATCAAGGAGGCCGTCAACTCGATGCAGACACCGCCACCCCCGCCGAAGGAGCCGGACGCTCAATAGACCATGCCCGTGTGACAGACTGGAAGCCCTCCGGCAACCCCTCTCACACGGGTTGGTTTTCAGGTTTTGACACGTTTTTCTTGCAGGGTCTTGAGTCTATTGGGAGGCTATTATGGCAATCATCGGGTATGCCCGTGTCTCGACCACGGGGCAATCGCTGGAGCAGCAACTGATAGCTCTGGCGGAGTGCGAAAAAGTATTCCAGGAAAAAATCAGCGGGAGCAAGACGGATAGGCCGCAACTACAAGCAATGCTCGAGTTTGTCCGCTCTGGGGACATGCTAAAAGTGACAAAACTGGATCGACTCGCTCGAAACACCCGTCACTTGCTGGAGATCACAGATCAGCTACATGCTAAAGGGGTCACATTGCAAATCCAGAATCTGGGCATCGACACGGCGACACCAACGGGTAAGCTGATGCTGACCATGATTGGGGCCATTGCCACGTTCGAGCGGGAGATCATGCTGGAGCGGCAAGCGGAGGGGATCGCCTTAGCGAAGGCCAAAGGGATCTATAAGGGCCGTAAGCCGACGGCGATGGAGAAACGGGATGAGGTGCTTAGGCTGCTCTCTGAAGGTGCTACCAAAGTATCCGTTGCCAAACAATTAGGGAAAGTGCGAACAAGTATCCCACGAACAAAAAATGAAAATTTTAGTCATTTAATATCAATGGGTTACCAGTAAATGCTCTCGTGCCATATGACTTATTCGCACCTTCCTTAGGGATTAGTGTATCAAGTGTTCACAGAATGGTTATTCTGGCACAGTGACTATATTATGCGAAATTGTGAGACTTTAATGAAAGCTAAAATATTAATCCTCATAAGTCCTATATTAATGATGGCCTGTTCAAATAGTTCTGGCGTTTTTAGAACAGGGGAGAATAAGTATGAAATATCAACTCGTGCCACATGGGAGTTAGGTGGCCGAGCTGGTGCACGAAAAATGGCATTGGAAGAGGCAACTGTCCATTGTCAAAAAGAAGGGAAAAAATTAAAATTGCTTGAGCAAAGTGAAGGTTATGGCCATTTTGAAGGCGGTACGGTCGACCTACAGTTTAGTTGTGAATAGAGTTGCGGTGTTGTTTCAATAAAAATCAACCTAAGTCATCCATTTATATCTAAGAGTGGCTTGGCTTCTAACTATGGCCCACAATTGTGGGCTATTACTTACTCACACCATACGTCACAAGTGTCATTGTTGCGGTCTATGTTAAGGAGTTCTGCACTTGTACAAATACCATCAGGGCTGCCATCAAGAAACTTAACCTGATCACCTTCCTCCCATCCGAGACAGTATGTTTGGGCCTTAAATTTCTCGCTATTTATAACGAAAAACTCATCATTATAGGCTACTTCTATTTCGTAATGGTCGCCAGAGGAACGTGTATTGCTACCAGCCTCAACTTTCATAATAATGTCGCAGCCAAAATCTCTCCATTTTTTTGAACGTATAAGAGAGGCAGAACGTTGATTCATCATGGCAGCATCTGCTTGATAGCACTGCATATTTGTTCCGCAGTTCGTATTTAATTTTGAAGTAACTTCATTTGAAAATAGGCCTAAGCAATAGGCTTTATTGCTCTGATAGTGTGCCTCGCTATTAAAACCAAGCTGCTTCGCCAATACATCCACCTGAGGATTTGCGTAAGCTATATTCATGATGAAAACGAGAAGTATATAAAATGCTTTCACATTGATGGAATTACAGCTCTTCATGGTTTTCAACTCTTCCCTGAAATACCCTGCCAGTATTACAGAAATACGGCGTGATGACCAATTATATCAAAGGTAAAAAATAGAAATTCACAATGCTATATGCCATCGCTTCAAAAAACTACGAGCAAGTTGAATGCCGTACATCGTGATGGTCATGAGTGATGTTCCTTTTGCTGATACGGCTCTTCCATCAAAAACAGCTCGCAGTTCTTGATGCCATAGAGGGTGGTGGCCATGGGGGATCCTTTGTCTGCGGGCCGGCGGCCCTGAAATCGTGCAAGGGCCCGATTCTGGCATTGTGGCCCCCCCATGGCAACGCTCATGGCCGGATGGGCTGGTTTTACCAGTCAGGCCGAATGGAGAAGGGAGGGAGCCGCGCGCCAGCACACGCTGGTCTGGGACGGGATGCGCTGCGGTATCAAAGGGGGAGACCGGGGGCAGGAGGCCCTTATGCTGCACGCCTGGCCGGATAGGACGACAGGGGGCAGGGCGCCTCACAGGGACACACACCTGGCCTGGGGCTGGGGAAGAAACGGTGGGGGCCAAAAACCAGAACGCGCCTGCTGGTATGGGCGCGTTCCGGATTCAGGGGGCGGCACTCAGTGCAGGGTGGTCCACTCGTGATCGAAGACCCGTGCCCGCTCCCAGGGGGCATCCGGCAGGCTGGAGGAGAGGCCGGCGTATTTGCCCACGTCATCCATCACGATGGCGGAGAGAATGGGCAGGTGATTTTCGGTGCAATACATGCGGATGCGTTGCAGCAGGGTGCGCAGTTCATCCTGGCACTGCTCCAGCCCGGCCTGCCTGGCCAGTTTGGAGTAACGAATGGTGGTGCGTTCCTTTGCAGACTCGACGAGGATGTCCCACAGCTTGCAGTCGCAGGTCGGGGTGCCTGCGGTGGCTTGGTTTGTCATAACTCTCTCCGGTGCGAAATGGTCGCTCTGTGTCGACGGGCATCTTGGCCAGTTCACCCCGGCGGGATGTTGATCCAACGCAAACAAAGTGGCGGTTGTCGGTCAGGGATACCCTGGGGAGCATTCTAGATCCAGTTTAGTGATGTTAAATGTCGTTTTTGGTTTTATTTTTGGAGTAAAAATCTACAACCGTTTGATTTTTCCATCTTTATTGATGGTGATCAAGAGGAAAGGGGAGATCCACCACTAGATTGCGCTTCTCGATAATCTTGTCAGGAGTGCACCTTGGAACTCGTCTTCGTCTTGCTCGTGCTGATCGCCGTGGTCTACGGCATCATCAAGGATTACAACCCGCAGGCGGTGCTGGCGCTGGCGGGCATGGCCCTCTTCACCGTCGCCTACTGGCTGGGATTGCACCCCATACTGCCCGCCGACAAGAGCACCGGGTTTGCCCTGTTCGATCTGTTTGAGGTGTTCAAGGGGATCTTCTCCTACCGGGCGGCGGGCCTTGGCCTCACCATCATGGCGGTGGCCGGCTTTGCCACCTACATGTCCCACATCGGCGCCTCCCAGGCCCTGGTGCGGGTGGCGGTCAAGCCGGTGGCGGGCATCCAGTCCAGCTACCTGATGCTGGCCATCTGCTACCTGGTGGCGGTCTTCGTCTCCCTGTTCGTCACCTCTGCCACCGGCCTCGGCCTGCTGTTGATGGTCACCATGTACCCTGTGATGCGCAACCTCGGCATCAGCCCGGCTTCCGCCTGCGGCGTCATCGCCACCTCCCAGGCGTTCGAAATCGGCCCGACCCAGACCAACGCCATCTTCTCCGCCGGCCAGTCCGGCATGGATCCCACCAGCTATTTCGTCGACTACCAGATCTGGCTGGTGGCTCCCATGTTGCTGGTGACCATGGTGCTGCACTTCTTCTGGCAGCGGCACTGTGACCGCCAGGAGGGCTGGGATCCGGCCCTGCATCGCGGCGAACACGCGGAGCTTGACGAGCAGGGGGCGGACGAGGTGGCCGCGCCAACCTGGTACGGCCTGCTGCCCATCATCCCCTTCGTGCTGATGATGACCTTCTCCAAGCTGCTGGTGACCAGCATCAGCGTCAGCGTGGAGGTGGCCATGCTGCTGTCGGTCTTTATCGGCATGCTGTGCGAGCTGCTGCGCACCCGCTCGGTGCGCACCGCCTTCGCGGGGCTGTCGAGCTTCCTCGACGGCATGGGCAAGGTGTTCGGTCCCGTGGTGGCGCTGATCGTCTGTGCCGAGCTCTTCGCCGAATCCCTCAAGGCCATCGGCGCCATCGACACCCTGCTGCACTCTGCCAGCAATGCCGGCATCGGCAGCGGCCTGATGACCCTGGTGATGGTGGGGCTCATCATGGTGGCGGCGGTCATCATGGGCTCGGGCAACGCGGCCTTCCTCAGTTTCTCCTCCCTGGCCCCCGCGGTGGCGGCCAAGTTTGGCGTGCCGGCGGTGACCATGCTGCTGCCGATGCAGCTCGCCTCCAGCATTGGTCGCACCGTCTCCCCCATTGCGGCGGTGCTCATCGCCTGTGCGGGCATCGCCAAGGTCTCTCCCTTCGTGGTGGTCAAGCGCACCAGCGTGCCCATGGCGGGGGCCCTGGTGACGGCGCTGCTCCTCAACTATCTGCTGTTCATGTAAAGGCTCTGGTGTAGAGGTGGCGGCCAGTTGATCCACGCTGGCCGACCGCCGTTGACGAGGCGGCGCCGAGTGCCCGCCCACTCTTATCGTTGCAAAAACAGTCTGTGTTTTACGCAGATTGTTCCATGGAGAAGACAATGAACGACCTCAAGCGCCCGTTTTCCCTCGATACCTATCTGGCGGATCTGGCCCCGCTCATCAACCTCGACTGCGGCACCCGCACCCCGGCCGGGGTGGCCCGGGTCGCCGACATCATGACGGAGAAATATGAGGCCATCGGCTGGCAGGTGACCCGCCACCAGTTCGCCGCCGAGTGCGGCCCTTGCCTGGAGGCAACCAATGCCCCGGGGGCGGAGCACTACGATGTCATGCTGGTGGGCCACATGGACACCGTCTTCCCCGAGGGGACGGCGGCCAAGCGACCGCTGAAAATCGAAGGCAATCAGGCCTTTGGCCCCGGCGTCTCGGACATGAAGAGCGGCCTGCTCTCTACCTGGTATGCCTTGAAAGAGCTGGACCCGGCCGTGCTGGCCAGGCTCAAGGTGCTGGTTTGCTGCAACTGCGACGAGGAGATTGGTTCCCCCTGGTCCAAAGAATGGCTGGTGAAAAAAGCCAAACAGAGCGGCTGCGTGCTGGTGGCCGAGGCGGCCCGCCCGAGCGGGGATCTCATCAGCGCCCGCAAGGGCAATGCCAAGTACCGCATCACCTTCCACGGCAAGGCCTCCCATGCAGGCTCGGCCCTGGCACAAGGGATTTCCGCCATCACGGAGCTGGCCCACTGGGTGCTCGCCATCAACGAACAGGTCAACATGGAAACCGGCACCACCATGAACGTGGGGGTGGTGCAGGGGGGCACCGGCGTCAACGTGGTGCCCGACTTTGCCGAGGCGATCGTGGATTTGCGCTTCTGGCGCAACGAAGAGGCGCAGGCGGTGCACGACCGGCTCACCTTCATGGCCAACAACCCCTTCCTCGCCGGTTGCCGGGTCGAGGTGGCGCGCCAGAGCTTCAAGCCCGCGATGCGCCCGAGCGGCGACACCGAGGCCCTGATGGCACTGGTGGAGGCGGCAGGCAGGGAGGAGGGAGTCCCCTTCACCTGGCTGGAGGCCGGTGGCGGCTCCGATGCCAACTTCACCGCGGCGGCCGGGGTGCCGTCCCTCGATGGCTTCGGCCCCATGGGGGGCGGCTTCCACTCGGAGGCGGAGTTCCTGCTGCTGGAGAGCATCGAACCGCGCATCCGCCTGCTGAAGCGGGTGTTGGGCAAGCTGGCCAACTAGGTCAACGTTAAGGACAAGCAAAACGGGAGGCCAGCGCCTCCCGTTTTTTATGTGTCGCCCTCGTGAGAGGTCATTCCTCGTCCTCCAGCAGATAGGCGAGGTGCTCCTGGCGCGCCACCTGCCAGTGGCCGAGCGTCAGCGGCGCCGTAAACCCGGGGCCGTCGGTCACCATGGTGTGGTACTCCCCCTGCTCGCCGCAGGCATCGAAGCCATCCCGATCCGCCAGTTGCTGCAGATCGCTGAGGGTGCCAGCATCGAGCCTGCGCCCCACCCACTCGGGGGCCAGTACCCGGGTATCGACGCAGGAGAGGTGGGCGACGATGCCGCGGGCCAGCATGTCCGCCAGCAACGCCTCGCGGGGTTGCTGCCAGAGCGGGGTGTGAACGGTGAGCCCCAGGGGGCGACAGCGCTCGCGGATCCAGTTCGGCGCGCCCCCCACGCTGTCGATGTCGCCGGTGACGACCCCATCGAGTTGCCACTCCTCTTTCAATGCCGCCAGGGCCCGCTCATAACCGAGATCGAAGGGCGCTTCGATGGTGACCAGCCGATGGGGCAGTGCGAGGGCCGCCGCCTGACGGCGAACCTGTGACAGGGGATGGGCGAGAAAGCGGGGCGCTGGCGGGGCAAAGGTGATCAGGGCCACCACCTGATGGCCCGCCTCCCGGGCGTGGCAGAGGGCCTGCATGGCATCTTTGCCGCCGCTCCAGAGCAGGATGACGCGAGACATGGGGGATTTCCGCAAAGAAAAGAGGGCTCATGCTACCCAGAGTGGGGGGCGATGGCAAAGCGCGGGTCGGAGATGCGGGGATAAAAAAGCGGCTCCCACGGGGGAGCCGCTCGCACTGGATGCCTGTTACAGCAGGATGCTGGTCAGGATGAAGCCCAGGGTACAGGAGGTCACCACCCCGATGAGGCCCGGAATGATGAAACTGTGGTTGATGATGAACTTGCCAATGCGGGTGGTGCCGGAGCGGTCGAAGCCGATGCAGGCGAGATCGCTCGGGTAGGTCGGCAGCACGAAGTAGCCGTAGCTCGCCGGCAGGAAGGCGATCAGCAGTTTGGGTTCGACCCCCAGCGCCAGCCCCATGGGGGCGATGGCGGTGAGCGCCGCGGCCTGACTGTTCACCAGCTTGGAGATGAGGAAGAGCACCAGGGCGTAGGTCCAGGGCTGGGCCTGTACCACGTGGGCCAGGGTCTCCTTGAGCAGCGGCATGTGGGCCTGGAAGAAGGTTTCACTCATCCAGGCGACCCCGAACACGGAGAAGATGGCGACCATGCCCGCCTTGAAGACGGCGCCGTTGGCGATCTCCCCCGGCTTGACCTTGCAGCGCATCAGTATGATGGCGCCGGCGATCAACATCATCATCTGGATCACCAGGTTCATGGAGAGGGGGCCCGTCTTCTCCTTGATGGTGAAGACGGGGCGCAGCGCCTCATCGGCCCCCAGCAGCACCACGGCAGCGATGGCGGCGAAGAAGATCCAGGTGGACCAGTAGGCCTCTTTAGGGAACTTGGTGTTGAGCAGGGTTTCACCACCGCCGTAGATGAAGTCGCGCTGGGCAGGGTCCTTGATCTTGGCCTGGAACTCCTCGTCCTTGTCCAGATCCTTGCCGCGGCGCAGGCTCCACAGGGCCGCCATCATGACACCCGTGAGCGAAGAGGGGATGGCCACCATCAGGATGTCGAGCAGACCGTAAGCCTGACCCACGCCGTGAGCCGCCGCCAGGATGGAGACCATGGAGACCACGGCCACCGAGACCGGCGAGGCGCAGATGGCCATCTGGGAGGCAACGGACGCCACTGCCATGGGGCGCTCCGGACGGATGTTCTTTTGCAGCGCGATGTCGGCGATGATGGGGAACATGGTGTAGACCACGTGGCCGGTGCCGCACAGGAAGGTGAGGGTCCAGGTCGTGAGCGGCGCCAGCAGGGTGATGTACTGGGGGTGGCGGCGCAGCAGACGCTCGGCCACCTGCATCATCAGGTTGAGACCGCCGGCGGTCTGCAGGGTGGCGGCGCAGCCAATGACCGCCAGTATGGTCAGCATCACCTGCACCGGCGGCTCGCCCGGCACCAGGCCGAAGACGAAGGTCAGCAGGAACAGACCGATACCGCTGATAAGACCCAGCCCCATGCCCCCGAAGCGGGTACCCAGCAGCAAGCAGCCGAGTACCACCAAAAATTCCATCAAGATCATTCCATTACCTCGTGTGTTTTATCCATGTCCCCATCGGCCAGCTGCCCGGGATCCGCTGTCATCAATTACCCCTGAAGGGTTAATGGATATTTTGTCACCCCTAAAGGGGTAAAAAATTGCGTTGCTTCAACAACCGGCTTTTTTCCGATTTAAGTGCATAAAAACTACGGTTCAGCCCTTGAACAGGGGACCGCTTCCTGGCGCACACCAGATAAATGACGGGAAAGATGGGGGAGCGCGCAGGGTTTGGAATGCAAAAGGCGGGAATGACAGGTGCGGGAAGAGCGAGGCGGGCATAAAAAAAGCCGACCCCGGGGGTCGGCTTTTGCACGGTGCGAGTGGGCGGGTCGCCTTAGAACTCGGCGGTGCGGGGAGTACGGGGGAAGGGGATCACGTCGCGCACGTTGCCCATGCCGGTCACGTAGACCACCAGGCGTTCGAAGCCCAGACCGAAGCCGGAGTGGGGCACGGTGCCGTAGCGACGCAGATCGCGGTACCACCAGTAGTCTTCCTTGTTCAGACCCATCTCGGCCAGACGGGCATCCAGCACCTCGAGACGCTCTTCACGCTGGGAGCCGCCGATGATCTCGCCGATCCCCGGGGCCAGTACGTCCATGGCGGCAACGGTCTTGCCGTCGTCGTTGAGGCGCATGTAGAAGGCCTTGATGTCCTTCGGGTAGTTCTTCACCACCACCGGGGACTTGAAGTGCTCCTCGGCCAGGTAGCGCTCGTGCTCGGAGGAGAGGTCGATGCCCCAGGAGACCGGGAACTCGAAGCTCTTGCCGCAGTTTTGCAGCACGTCGATGGCGTCGGTGTAGTCAATCTGGGCGAAGTCGGAGGCGACGAAGCGCTCCAGACGGCCGATGGCGTCCTTGTCCACGTGCTGGGCGAAGAACTCCAGATCGTCGCGGCGCTCGGTCAGCACGGCGTTGAAGACGTACTTCAGCATGGCTTCGGCCAGGGCGGCGTTGTCTTCCAGATCGGCGAAGGCCACTTCCGGCTCCACCATCCAGAACTCGGCCAGGTGGCGGCTGGTGTTGGAGTTTTCGGCGCGGAAGGTCGGGCCGAAGGTGTAGACCTTGGACAGGGCGCAGGCGTAGGTTTCGACGTTCAGCTGGCCGGACACGGTCAGGAAGGTCTCCTTGCCGAAGAAGTCCTTGTCGTAGTCCACCTTGCCTTCGGGGGTGCGCGGCAGGTTTTCCATGTCCAGGGTGGAGACGCGGAACATCTCGCCGGCCCCTTCGGTGTCGGAGGCGGTGATGAGGGGCGCCGCGATCCAGAGGTAGCCCTGTTCGTGGAAGAAGCGGTGAATGGCCTGGGAGAGGCAGTTGCGCACCCGGGTCACGGCACCGACGATGTTGGTGCGGGCACGCAGGTGGCCCTGCTCGCGCAGGTACTCGATGCTGTGGCGCTTGGCAGACATGGGGTAGGTGTCCGGATCTTCGACCCAGCCCACCACCTTGACCTCGGTGGCCTGCAGTTCGAACGCCTGGCCGCTGCCCTGGGACTCGACCACGGTGCCGGTCACTTCGACGGAGCAAGCTGTGGTCAGACGTTGCACTTCATTCTCGTAATTGGCCAGGGTATTGGGGGCGACGGCCTGCACCGGATGGAAGCAGGAGCCATCGGAAACGGCCAAAAATGAGATCCCCGCCTTGGAATCGCGGCGGGTCCGGATCCACCCTTTCACAGTCAGGGTGGTGCCGACCGAATACTTACCGGCCAGCACATCAACTACGGATGCGTGCGTCATCGAAATATTGTCTCCAGCTTGTTCTTGCAGCGCTATTTGCAACACTAGGGGTCTGGCCCGGGCGCAGTTGGCCCACCATGGCAGACTAAGCCGTTCATCTTACCCGCGCAGGTTTGATAAACAAGCAAAAATGTCGGACCCTTGCGGGGATTTCCCCATGCATCGTGCATGGATCATGGCGGCTGGACGGGGGTGAAGGTGAAGGAGCGCAGGCGGGGGCCGGATGGCTGGATACGGGTGTTGCAGGGGCTGGTGATCCTCTGCTGGGGCGGCTTTGTCGCCCTGCTCTCCCTCTATCACTTCGCCCGGCCAGAGGTGGCTTACGGCTTTCTGGTCTATGGGGGCGTCAAGGTGCGCCAGAGCTGGGATCCCCTGCTTACCCCCTGGCTGGAGCGCGGGCTCTGGGGTTGCTGCCTGCTGACCCTGATGGTGCTGGTGCTGGCCCGTGGCCGCAGCCGTCGGCAGGAAGATGCCCGCCACGTCAATCTCTTCATCCTGCTGCTGATCCTGGTGGCCTGCCTGCTACTTTACTACCGGGGCTGAGGGCCGTCGCCGTCATCCAGCTCCTGAGAGGCGGGGCGCTTGCCTATCTGGCGCTCCACGCTGTCGAGCATCTGGTTGTAGGCGAGCGCCACCCGGCCAATCTCGTCCCCTTCATCCCCCTCCAGCCTGTGGCCGAAGTCGTTGCGATCGGTGGCCTCCTCCATGGAGCGGGTCAGCTGGTTGAGGGGGCGGACTATCCAGGTGCGGATGACCCAGAGGGTGAGCAGGAGTCCCAGCCCGAAGATGAGGGTGAGGCTCAGGGCCGAGGTGAGGATGTTCTGCTCCACCCGGGTAAACAGGGTGTCGAGGGAGTAGTCAAAACGCACCGCTCCCAGTACGGTGTTTTCCGGCACCTGGTGGCAGCTGGTGCAGTCGGTACCGCGAAAATCCTTTCTGGCCAGCAGCGGGCGGGTCACCACCAGCCGGCTGTGCATGCCCTCATGCTCTACCTCCAGGCTCCCCTTGCCCGCCAGCGCCAGGGCATCGTACCTGTCCTTCGGGGCCTCGACGTCACGGCCCGGCCCGTACTGCTTGTTGACCGCCGCCCCGCGCACGATGCGGGCATCTTCCACGTGGGCGTGATCGAGAAACTTGGCGCGCAGGGTGTCGCGGGCGTCCATCTTGCCGGTCAGCATCAGCATGTTGAGGCCGTCGAAGTAGGCCTCGGTCTGCTCGCGGCTCTGTTCCTTGATGAGGGTCAGGATGAGGTCACGCTCGCGCACCGCCTGATAGGCCGCGGAAAACACCAACACCATGGAGAAGATGAAGAGCAGGAAGAAGTTGATCTTGGCAGCAATGGAGAGGCGCATGGGACTGGTACATCTGTTGGGTAAAACCCGCGCAGTCTACTCTCCTCGCCGGACGGGTTTTGGTGTCTTGCTCACATTCTGATGAAAAAGCGCCAAAAGGCCCTGCGTTCTCATGCAGGGCCCGTTCAGCCGGACTCAATATTCGCCGCTGGTGATGGCCTCGTGGATGGCGCCGGTCAATACCCGCAGCTCTTCAGGGGTGATGACGAAGGGGGGCATCAGGTAGATGAGCTTGCCAAAGGGACGGATCCAGGCGCCCAGCTCCACGAACTTGCGCTGGATGCGCGCCACGTCCACCCGCTCCTTCATCTCCACCACCCCGATGGCGCCGAGCACCCGCACATCCGCCACCGCCCGGTGCAGGGTCAGCTCCACCAGTTCGGTTTTGAGTTGGTGTTCGATGGCTTGCACTCGCGCCTGCCACGGGGAGGCGAGCAGCAACTCGATGGAGGCGTTGGCTACCGCGCAGGCAAGCGGGTTGCCCATGAAGGTGGGGCCGTGCATAAAGACGCCTGCCTTGCCGTCACACACGGTGCGAGCCACATGCTCGGTCGTGAGCGTGGCCGACAGCGTCAGGTAGCCGCCGGTAAGCGCCTTGCCCAGGCACATGATGTCGGGGCTGATCCCTGCCCAGTCGCAGGCAAACAGCTGGCCGGTGCGGCCAAAGCCGGTGGCGATTTCATCTGCTATGAGCAGCACGCCGAACTCGTCGCACAGGGCGCGCACCCACTGCAGGTAGCGGGGGTGGTAGAAGCGCATACCGCCCGCCCCCTGGACGATGGGTTCGAGCACGATGGCGGCAATTTCCTCGTGATGATCCGCCACCAGGGTGGCCAGCTCCACCACGCTCTGCTCGTCCCACTGGGCGTGGAAGCGGCAGCTTGGCGCTTCGACGAAATGGTGTTCGGGCAGGAAGCCCTGGTAGAGCTCGTGCATGCCGCCATCCGGGTCGCACACGCTCATGGCGCCGAAGGTGTCGCCGTGATAGCCGCCCCGAAGGGCGACGAATTTGGCGCGGGGCGTCCCTTTGGCATGCCAGTACTGCTGGGCCATCTTGAGGGCCACCTCCACCGCCACCGAGCCGGAATCCGCCAGAAAGACCCGATCCAGCCCCTTCGGGGTGATTTCCACCAGTTTGCGGCAGAGCTCGACCGCCGGGGCATGGGTCAGGCCGCCAAACATCACGTGGGACATCTTGCCGAGCTGGGCGGTGGCGGCCGCGTCCAGTTCCGGCACCTGATAGCCGTGAACGCAGGCCCACCAGGAGCTCATGCCATCCACCAGCTCGCGCCCGTCCGTCAGGGTGAGGGTCACCCCTTTGGCGCTGGCCACTTCATAGCAGGGCAGGGGATGGGTGAGGGAGGTATAGGGGTGCCAGACGTGGTGTAGGTCGAATTCTTGATTGGTCATTTTGTGTTCTGTTGTAAATTGATTTGATCTGGTCGGTGTTGACAGTCTACGCGTGCTCTCTACACTAGCCAACAATTTCAGCCACTTGGCTTCGCGAACGCCCTGGCATCGCGCTGTCCAGCTGGCGGGTCTTGCGGCGAACGCTCTCTTGAGCGCGGCGCAGGATCCCACCAATAACAACCGGAAGCCATGTATGAATGCTCTCACCGTGGGTGCCCACGCCCTTCGTCACGACTGGACCCTGTCCGAGGTTCAGGATCTCTTTGCCCTGCCATTCAACGATCTGCTGTTCCAGGCCCAGACGGTGCACCGCGCCCATTTCGACCCGAACGAGGTGCAGGTAAGCACCCTGCTCTCCATCAAGACCGGGGCTTGCCCGGAAGATTGCAAATATTGTCCCCAGAGCGCTCGCTACCACACCGGGCTCGAGACCGAGCGGCTGATGGAGGTGGAAAAAGTGCTGGAGCGGGCCCGGGAGGCCAAGGCCAACGGCTCGTCCCGCTTCTGCATGGGGGCAGCCTGGCGCAACCCGAAAGAGAAGGACATGCCCTACATCCTGCGCATGATTGAAGAGGTGCGCGGGCTCGGCATGGAGACCTGCATGACCCTGGGGATGCTGACCGCCGATCAGGCGGCGCGTCTCGGGGCTGCTGGGCTCGATTACTACAACCACAACCTCGACACCTCGCCGGAGTTCTACGGCGACATCATCACCACCCGCACCTATCAGGACAGGCTCGACACCCTGGAGCATGTGCGCGGCGCCGGCATGAAGGTCTGCTCCGGCGGCATCGTCGGCATGGGGGAGCAGGCGAAAGATCGGGCGGGCCTCTTGATGGCGCTGGCCAATCTGCCGCGCCACCCGGAGAGCGTGCCCATCAACATGCTGGTCAAGGTGAAGGGGACGCCCCTGGAGAACCAGGAGAACCTGGACCCGTTCGAATTTATCCGCACCATCGCCGTGGCGCGCATCATGATGCCGGCCTCCCACGTGCGCCTCTCCGCCGGGCGGGAGAAGATGAACGAGCAGATGCAGGCCATGTGCTTTATGGCCGGGGCCAACTCCATCTTCTACGGCTGCAAGCTGCTGACCACCCCCAATCCGGACGAGAACAGCGACATGCAGCTCTTCAAGCGCCTTGGCATTCGCCCCGCCCAGCGGGCCCAGAAGCCGGATCAGGTTCAAGAGGAGGAGCTGCTGGCCGAGGTGAACCGCCAGAGCGAGCCGAGCGAACTCTTCTACGATGCCACCCGTTCCCGCGCAGATGTCCTCCGTCCATGATGACGCCCGTTGTTACCGGCCCCTTTGCCCTGGGGGAGGCGCTGGCCGAGCGTGAACAGGCCACCCTGCTGCGCCGACGCACCCCGGTGGAGGTGGCGAGCGGTGGGCGGATCCGGGTCGGGGGGCGTGATTACCTCAACGTCTCTGGCAACGACTACCTGGGCCTTGCCGGTCACCCCGCCATCAAGGCCGCCTTCACGGCGGGGGTGGCGCAATATGGCGCAGGGGCAGGCGCCTCGCCCCTGGTGACCGGTTACAGTCGCGCTCACCAGCAGCTGGAAGAGACGCTTGCCGACTGGCTCGGCGTGGAGGCGGTGCTGCTGTTCAACTGCGGCTTCTCCGCCAATCAGGCGGTGCTCAAGGCGCTGCTCGGCAAGGATCACCTGCTGTGGCAGGACAGGCTCAACCACGCCTCCCTGCAGGAGATGGGGAGCCAGCTCCCCTGCAAGATGAAGCGCTTTTGCCACAACGACATGGCGGCCCTTGAGCGGCTGCTTGAGCCAAACCGGGGCCTGATCGTCTCGGAAGGGGTCTTCAGCATGGACGGGGATCAGGCCCCCTGGGCTGAGCTGGCCACACTCGCATCCCGAAGCGGCAACTGGCTGATGATTGACGATGCCCACGGCCTCGGCGTGCTGGGTGCCGAGGGGCGCGGCACCCTGGCGGCCCAGGGGGTTGCTCCTGCCAGCGTGCACATCCAGATGGGGACCTTCGGCAAGGCGCTCGGGGTGGCCGGCGCCTTTGTGGGTGGCAGTCGCGAGCTGGTGGAGTACCTGGTCAATTTTGCCCGCCACTATGTCTACAGCACCCATATGCCCCCCGCCCAGGCGTGCGCCGTGCGCCAGAGCATCGAGCTGGTACGCGTAGCCGACGAGGCCCGTGCCCACCTGGCTCGCCTTGTCGCCCGGTTCCGGCAGGGGGCGCAGGCGCTAGGCTGGCGGCTTGGGGGAAGCGATACCCCCATCCAGCCGCTGCTGGTGGGGGAGAGCGTCGCTGCCCTGCAACTGGCCGAGCGGCTGCGGGAGTGCGGTGTCTGGGCCGGCGCCATCCGCCCGCCCACGGTGCCGGTCGGCACGGCGCGCCTTCGCATCACCCTGTGCGCCGCCCATGGCGAAGATGACGTGGATCGCCTGCTCGAGGCCCTGGGGCCCCGCCAATCCACTGACGAGAGAGGGGGCGCCCATGGTGCATGAGCGTTTCCAGTCGGTGGACAAGGCACAGCTCGCCCGCCGCTTCGGGGCGGCGGCCCGCCACTACGACGCCCACGCCCGCTTCCAGCAGGAGGTGGGGCAGTCGCTGCTGGCGCGCATGGACGAGGGGGGCGTGAAAGAGGTGCGCTCAGGGGCCGGGCTGGATCTGGGTTGCGGTACCGGTTTCTTCCTGCCTGCCCTGGCGCCGCGCTGCGAGACGCTGATCGGGCTGGATCTCGCACCCGGCATGCTGGCCCAGGCCGCCCTTCGCGGCAGCGGAGCCCGCCTGGTGTGCGGCGATGCGGAGGGGCTGCCCTTTGCCGACCAGAGCCTGGACTGGGTCTTCTCCAGCCTGGCCCTGCAGTGGTGCGAGCGACCGGCCCAGGCCTTTGCCGAGCTCAACCGGGTGCTCAAACCCGGTGGCCAGGTCTTCTTCTCGACCCTGCTTTCGGGGTCACTGTGGCAACTGCGGGAGGCCTGGCGGGCCGTGGATGGTCGTGACCATGTCAATCGCTTCCTGACGTTGCCCCAGTTGCAGCAGGCGGCCCGTGACGGGGGCTTCGAGGCCCCGGCACTCTGCCCGCTGACCTGGTCCCTCGCCTACCCGGCGCTCAGCGGACTGCTGCGCGACCTCAAGGGGATAGGTGCGAGCCAGGTCAACGACGAGCGGTCTGCGGGCCTGGGTCATCGCCAGCGCCTGGTGCGACTGGGGGAGGCCTACGAGTGCCACCGTCAACCGGACGGCCTGCTGGCCGCCAGCTACGAGGTCTGCCTCGGGCGCCTGGTGCGGCGCTGACACAAAAAGACCCGGCGCACCCACCCCTTCAGCGGCAGGACGCGCGCCTGCCTTTCACCATGGATATCGGGGCGCCTCTGCGCCCCTGCACTGCATCGAGGAATCATCATGGGGACATCTTATTTCATCACGGGCACGGACACCGACGTGGGCAAAACCCTGGTGGCCCGCACCCTGTTGCTGGCGCTTGCCGCCAGAGGCATTCGCTGCGCCGGGTACAAACCGGTGTCGGCGGGCTGCACCCGCACCCCGGAGGGGCTTCGCAATCTGGATGCCTTGCTGTTGCAGCAGGCGGCCACGGTTGCGCTGCCCTACGAGCAGGTCAATCCCTATGCCTTCGAGCCGCCCATCGCCCCCCATATCGCCGCCCGTGAGCGGGGGGTGAGCATCCCCTTCGAGGGTCTCTCCGCCGGCTTGCGGGAGATTGAGGGAGCTGGGGCCGATCTCGTCATTGTCGAAGGGGCGGGGGGCTGGTTCCTGCCGCTGGATCATCAGCGTCTGCTCTCGGAGTGGGTCGCCCAGGAGCGGCTGCCGGTGATCCTGGTGGTGGGGGCCAGGCTGGGCTGCCTCAACCATGCCCTGCTCACCGTCAGCGCCATTCGCCAGCAGGGGTTGACCCTGGCGGGCTGGGTCATCAACCGGGTGGATCCGCACATGAGCCGCTACGAGGAGAACCTGGACACCTTGAAAGCCATGTTGCCGGCCCCATTTCTGGGGGAGCTCCCCTTCGTGGACGCGGTGAATGAGGTGGATTTGCACCACTGTCTCGATGTGTCGCCCTTGCTCTGAGGCCAGACATTCAGCAAACATTCATCGAGTCTGTCTATTATCTGGGGCAAGTGTGGCATCGGTCGCCCCTGGGGGGCACCGAACCATGCATCCATATCTCACAAGGAGTCAATATGAAGCGAATTATGCTATTCCTGGTGACCAACCTGGCCGTCATGCTGGTGCTGGGGGTGGTACTCAATATCCTGTTCTCGGTTCTGGGGATCAACAAGTCCAGCATTTCCGGTCTGTTGGTGTTCTGTGCCGTGTTCGGTTTTGGGGGTTCCTTTATCTCCTTGCTGATGTCCAAGTGGATGGCCAAGCGCAGCTATGGCGTCCAGGTCATCGAGCAGCCCCGCAACGAGACCGAGCACTGGCTGGTGAGCACTGTTGCCCGTCAGGCCCGTGAGGCTGGCATCAAGATGCCGGAAGTGGGGATCTACGACTCCCCCGAGATGAACGCCTTTGCCACCGGCGCCCGCCGTGACGACTCCCTCGTCGCCGTCTCCTCCGGTCTGCTCTACAGCATGAGCCGCGACGAGGCGGAAGCCGTGCTGGCCCACGAGGTGAGCCACGTGGCCAACGGCGACATGGTGACCCTGACCCTGATCCAGGGGGTGGTGAACACCTTCGTGATGTTCTTCGCCCGCATCGTGGCCGGCGTCATCAGCAACTTCTTCAGCTCCAACAACGAGGAAGAGAGCAGCAGCACCGGCGGTTTCGCCTACATGATCACCGTGTTCGTGCTGGAGATGGTGTTCGGCGTGCTCGCCTCCATCATCGTCATGTGGTTCAGCCGTCAGCGCGAGTTCCGTGCCGACGCCGGTGCCGCCAAGCTGGCCGGCCGCGACAAGATGATCGCCGCGCTCCAGCGTCTCGCCCGCGGTGCCGAGCCGCAGATGGAGGGTTCCATGATGGCGTTCGGCATCAACGGCAAGCGCTCCATGAGCGAGCTGTTCATGAGCCACCCGCCCATCGAGCAGCGCATCGCCGCCCTGCGTGGCTGATAGCCAGTCATCTAAAGAAAACGGCTGCCCCTGGGCAGCCGTTTTGCATTCCGGGGACGGGGTTTTGCCCCCCGATCACCCTATTTGATCACCAGATCCGTCAGGGGCACGGCGCAGCAGGCGAGGATCTTGCCCTCGGCACGCTCGGCGGCGCTGATGGCGGGGGCATCGGGGTGATCCACCTCGCCCGAGACCAGGGTCTGCTTGCAACTGCCGCAGATGCCGGCACGGCAGCTCCAGGGCAGCTCTACCCCCTGCTTGTTGGCCTGATCCAGCACGGTGCCCTGGTTGTTGCCCGCAAACTCCCGCTCGCCGATACGCAGTTGCACCGCCTGATGGGGGCGGGCCACCGAGAGCAGGGCCCCGCCAAAGCTCTCCTGGCGGATGCGCCCGGCCGGTACGCCGAGGGCGCTCAGCCGGTTGGCTGCATCGGCCATGAAGCCGTGGGGGCCGCAGATGAACACCTCCCGCTCCTGCAAACCCCGGATCCGGCCCAGATGATCGTCATTCAGACGGCCGCTGAGCCCCTGCCAGTGTTTGTCAGGCTGGCTCAGGATCAGGGTGAGGGTCATTCCCTGCTGCGCCATGGCGTGCAGCTCGCTGGCGGCAGGGATGTCTGCCTCGCTGCGGCACAGGTGCATGAAGTGAACGTCACCGAGCTCCCCCCGTAGTGCCAGAGTGCGGGCAATGGAGAGCATGGGGGTGACACCGGATCCCGCCGAGAGCAGCAGCAGCCTGCGCTCGGACCCTAAGTGAAACTCGCCGGCCGGGGGGGCGGCCAGCAGGTGATCGCCCACTTTCAGCTCATGGTGCAGCCAGGGGGAGAGGCGGCCATCGGCCAGCTTCTTGACGCTGATGCTGTAACGCTCGGGCCGCTCCGGCGTGGAGCTCAGGGTGTAGCGGCGTTGAACCCGTGTGTTTTTGATATCGAGGCTGATGGGCAGGTGCTGGCCAGGCAGGTAGTCGGGCAGGGGCTCGCCGTCGGCGGCCTCGAACCAGAAGGTTTCCAGATCCCGGGCCAGGGGTTCCCGGGCGACGCACACCAGCTCCCGCTTTTTCGGGGCCGCGTTGGGGTAGACCGGCGCCCGGGCCCGCTCCAGCACCTCGATCTCGCTGCCCGCTTCAATCCACCCCTCGTTCAGGGCCACCAGATTCTGGCCGAAATAGACCTCACCATCTTCGCCACGGCGGTAGCGGGTGAGGGTGGCCAGCGGCTCTTTCAGGGCATTGAAGCGCTCCGTGCCTGCCTCCACCGTGGTCATGATGCAGCGGCTGCACGGCTTGTCCACCCGAAACTCCACCTCGCCGATGCGGATCCGCTTCCAGCCATCCTCTTCGAAGGGGCGGGTGCCGCTCGCCACCAGGTTGGTACGAAACTGGCTCATCTGGTGCAAGGCATCGGATCTCAGGTTGAGATCCTCAAGGGAAGCCTGGCTGATGAGCAGCAAGGGGTAGCCGTCCGCAAAGCTCACCCGGGTGCCGGTCTTCTCCCGAAAACGATCGGATGCCTCCCCGAGCCAGAGCAGGCGCACCGGCTCCCTCGCCACCCGGCTCAGCCACTCATCGGCGTCGGGCCCGGTGTGCAGGGCGGTAAAGCGATCCCCCCAGACACCGGTGTGCTGAGGGGCGCGACTGAACGCCGCCTCCATGAGGGCAAGGGGGGGCAGACCCGGATAGCGCAGTTGCAGCCCTCCCTCGACGGGGGTGGCCACCACCTGCTGCAACTGGGGATGGGTGCGGGCGGTGATAAAGGTGCCATCCGGTTTGACCACCATGTAGCGGCGATCCCCGGCAAGTCCCTCCTGGGTCACCCGGGCGCGCTCCAGCGGCATGCCTGCCGTCGATTTGATGGGGTAGAGATGTATGCTGGCGAGGGTCGGCATGTCCTGGTCCTTGTGCTGTGGCGATTCCTGTGAAGAGGGGAAGATAACGATTCCTGCCCCGGGCGGCAATCTTCTCCTGCTGCCCACGTCGAGGACGGCGAGGGGGCTCGGGCGACAGGCCCGAATGGCTGCGGGGTGTGACGGGGATCCGGTTGTGAAGGGGGCGACCCATAAAGCGCAACATTTATTGATCCTGATCCACCATGTCGTACAAAAAACGGCCCATCATCGAGCCAGCTTCCAGTTTCTGACGCTTTCGCTTCTTCCCTCTCCGGCCACCGTCTGCCCAGGCAACACGGTATCAAGCGCATTCGGATGGGGCCTGTCACACAAAAAGAAGAAAGCAATGTATGAGCAAACAACTGGATATGACCCCACAGCCGGATCTCTCCCAGAAAACGGGAACAGGCCCGGTCCGTACCCGGCTGCCCGTCTGGCGGCCGGCCCTGCCACCTTGCAACCATGCCTGCCCGGCTGGCGAGAACATCCAGGCCTGGCTTGCCCTGGCCGAAGCGGGCCGCTTTGAGGCGGCCTGGCAACGACTGATCGAAGAAAATCCCCTGCCTGCGGTCCACGGGCGGGTCTGTTATCACCCCTGCGAAACGGCCTGCAACCGTGCCCAGGTGGATGATGCCGTCTCCATCCACGCCATCGAACGCTTCCTCGGCGACGAGGCGCTGGCCCGGGGCTGGCAGCCTGCGCCGCCTGCCCCCGCCAGCGGCAAGAAGGTGCTGGTCATTGGCGCCGGTCCCTCCGGCCTCTCCTGCGCCTGGCACCTCAACCGGCTCGGCCATCAGGTGGAGATCCGCGAAGCGGGCCCGCTCGCCGGCGGCATGCTGCGTTTCGGTATTCCCGCTTATCGTCTGCCCCGCGACGTGCTGGATCGGGAGGTGGCCCGCATCGTGGCGGCCGGGGTGACCCTGACCCTCAACCACAAGGTGGAAGACGTGCTCAAAGCGCGCGACGAGGGGGGCTTTGACACCGTCTTCATGGCCATCGGCGCCCATCTGGCCAAGCGGGTCGACATTCCGGCCCGCGAGGCGGGCAAGATCCTCGATGCGGTGAGTTTCCTCGAGCAGGCCAGTCTGGCGGAGGAAAAAGGCTTGCCGCCGCCAAAACTGGGGCGGCGGGTGGCCATCTACGGCGGCGGCAATACCGCCATGGATGCGGCCCGTACCGCTCGTCGCCTCGGGGTCGAGGAGGCGATAATCATCTACCGCCGCGACCGGGACCATATGCCAGCCCACGCCTTTGAAGCCGATGAGGCCGAGGAGGAGGGGATCAAGATCAACTGGCTGCGCACTATCCGCCAGCTCGACAGTACCAACATCGAGGTGGAGGTGATGGCGCTGGATGCCGAGGGCAAGCCGGTGCCCACCGGCAAGTTTGAAACCCTCGAAGCGGACTCCCTCATTCTGGCGTTGGGTCAGGAGGTCGACCTCTCGGTGCTTGAGAGCATCCCCGGCGTGCGGGTCAACAAGGAGGGAGTAGTACAGGTTGGCGAGAACCTGATGACGGATGTGCCGGGCCTCTTTGCCGGCGGCGACATGGTGCCCTCCGAGCGCACTGTCACCATCGCCACCGGCCACGGCAAGAAGGCGGCGCGCCATATGGATGCCTGGCTGCGCGGTCGCCTCTACCACAAGCCGCTCTCCTATTCATTGGTGGGGCCCGAGCAGTTGCAGCTCTGGTTCCAGACCCATGCGCCGGCCAGCAGCCAGCCGATCAAACCGCCCTCGGCGCGGGACGACTTTGGCGAGATCATCGGCGGGCTGGATGAGGTGGCCGCCCGCTACGAGGCGGCGCGCTGCTACTCCTGCGGCAACTGCTTTGAGTGCGACGGCTGTTATGGCAGCTGCCCCGAGCAGGCCATCGCCAAGCTGGGGCTGGGTCTGGGGTATCAGGTGGATGCCGAACTCTGCACCGGCTGCGGTGTCTGTCATGACCAGTGCCCCTGCCACGCCATCGAGCTTCGCCAACCGGAGGAGTCCCAATGAAACATGAACTGATCATGGTTGACGGCAACGAAGCCGCGGCCCGGGTGGCGTACCAGCTGAGCGAAGTGTGTGCCATCTACCCCATCACCCCGAGCTCGACCATGGCCGAACTGGCCGATGCCTGGGCGGCAGAGGGGCAGACCAACCTGTGGGGCAACATCCCCACGGTGGTGGAGATGCAGAGTGAAGGGGGGGCGGCTGGCACGGTACACGGCGCCCTGCAGGCGGGGGCGCTCGCCACCACCTTCACCGCCAGTCAGGGACTGATGCTGATGCTGCCCAACATGTACAAGATCGCCGGTGAACTGACTTCGGCGGTGTTCCATGTGGCGGCCCGATCCTTGGCGGCGCAGGGGCTGTCGATCTTTGGCGACCATCAGGACGTGATGGCGGCGCGCAGCACCGGCTTTGCCATGCTCGCCTCCGGCTCGGTGCAGGAGGCGCAGGACCTGGCCTTGGTCGCCCACAGTGTCACCTTGCAGTGCCGGGTGCCCTTTATCCACTTCTTCGACGGGTTCCGTACCTCCCACGAGGTGAACAAGATCACCGCGCTGCACAAAGATGAGATCCGGGCGCTGATCGACAACGACTGGGTGCGGGCCCACCGTGCCCGAGCGCTCAACCCGGATCATCCGGTGATGCGTGGCACCGCCCAGAACCCGGACACCTATTTCCAGTCCCGCGAGAGCGTCAACCCCTTCTACGAAGCGGTACCGGCCCGGGTGCAGCAGTGCATGGAGAGCCTCGGCGAGCTGACCGGCCGCCACTATCGGCTGGTGGAGTATCACGGCGCGCCTGATGCCACCGACGTCATCGTGCTGATGGGCTCGGGGGCGGCTACCGCCCGCACCACCGTGGATTGGCTCAACCAACAGGATCGCAAGACAGGGGTCTTGGTTGTGCGCCTCTATCGCCCCTTCCCGGTACAGGCGCTGCTCGATGCCCTGCCCGCGAGCGTTCGCCGCATGGCGGTGCTGGATCGCACCAAGGAGCCGGGTGCCGGTGGCGAGCCGCTGCTGCTGGATGTGCAGAGCGCGCTGATCGACGGTTTGCAGCGCGGCCTTATCAAGCGGCTGCCCTGGCTCAGTGGCGGTCGCTACGGCCTCTCTTCCAAGGAGTTCACCCCCGCCATGTGCGCGGCCGTGTTCGAGGAGCTGGCATCCGATGCGCCGCGCCCGCGCTTTACCGTGGGGATCGTCGATGATGTGTCGGGCCTCAGTCTGGCCTGGCACCCCATCGGCGATCTGGAGCCTGCCAGCCGGGTGCGGGCGCTCTTCTTCGGTCTCGGCGCCGACGGCACTGTGGGCGCCAACAAGAACAGCATCAAGATCATCGGCGAGCTGGAGGGGTTCCACGCTCAGGGCTACTTCGTCTACGACTCCAAGAAGTCGGGCTCGCGCACCGTCTCCCACCTGCGCTTTGGCCCCGAGCCCATCGATGCCCCCTGGCTTATCGAGCAGGCGAGCTTTATCGGCTGCCACCAGTGGGGCTTTGCCGAATCGGTCGATCTGCTGGAGCACGCCGCCGAAGGGGCGACCCTGCTGCTTAATGCTCCCTATGAGCCTGAGCAGGTCTGGGCCGAGCTGCCCGAGCGGCTGCGCGCCCGCATCCGCGCCCTCGATATCCGGCTCTATTGCATCGATGGGGATCGGGTGGCCGAGCGCAACGGCATGGGCAATCGCATCAACACCATCATGCAGACCTGCTTCTTCGCCCTGGCTGGCATCTTGCCGCGGGATGAGGCGATTGCGCTGATCAAGGAGAGCATCGAGAAGAGCTATGCCCGCAAGGGGCCCGAAGTGGTCGAGCGCAACTTCGCGGCGGTGGACGACACTCTGGCTCATCTCCATCAGGTGGCCATCCCGGCCGGTGAGGAGCAGATCAGCGACTATCCGCTGCCACTGGCACCGGGTGGCAGCGAATTTGTCCAGCGGGTCACAGGCCCGATGCTGGCGGGGCGCGGCGATCGCATCCCGGTCTCCATGCTGCCGGTGGATGGCACTTACCCCACCGCCACCAGCCGCTTCGAGAAGCGGGATATCGCCCGCGAGATCCCCATCTGGCACTCCGATATCTGCATCCAGTGCGGCAACTGCGTCTTTGTTTGCCCCCATGGGGCGCTGCGGGCCAAGTTCTACCATCAGGACTGGCTGGCAACGGCCCCCGAGGCAGCGCAGTCGGTGCCCGTCACCGCCAGGGGTTTCCCCGACAGCCGCTACACATTGCAACTCTATCCGGAGGATTGCACCGGTTGTGGCCAGTGCGTGCAGGCTTGTCCGGTGCGGGCCGGAGCGGATGCCCGCCATCAAGGCGAGAGTGCAGAAGGAGAGAGCCATGAAGGCGAGCGTGCCATCGTCATGATGGACAAGGCGCCCCATCTGGCTGGCCAGAAACAGGCGCTGTGCTGGTTCGAGAGCCTGCCGTGGCCTGCCCGCGAGCGGGTGGACTTCTCCACCGTGCGCGGCACCCAGTTCCTCGAACCCCTGTTCGAGTTCTCCGGTGCTTGCGCCGGCTGTGGCGAGACCCCCTATCTCAAGCTGCTGACCCAGCTGTTTGGTGATCGCATGCTGGTGGCCAACGCCACCGGTTGCTCCTCCATCTACGGCGGCAACCTGCCGACTACCCCCTGGGCCAAAAACGGTGAAGGGAAGGGGCCGGCCTGGTCGAACTCATTGTTTGAGGACAACGCCGAGTTCGGCTTTGGTTTTCGCCTCACCGCCGATCAGCACCACGGTCAGGCAGTGGCAGCCTTGCAGGCGATGAAGGGGGAGATCGGGGAAGCGTTGGTCGAGTCGCTGATCAGCGCCCCGCAGCGGCTGGAGTCGGAGATCCGCGCCCAGCGGGGCCGAGTGGCGCAAGTGCGGGAGCGGCTGGAAGAGGTGAAATCCGGCAAAGCTCGCGAACTGCTCTCCTTGATTGATCAGCTGGTGCGCCGCTCGGTCTGGATAGTGGGCGGCGATGGCTGGGCCTATGACATCGGCTCGGCGGGGCTCGATCATGTGCTCGCCTCCGGCCGTGATGTGAACGTGCTGGTGATGGATACCGAGGTCTACTCCAACACCGGCGGTCAGATGTCGAAATCGACCCCGCTCGGTGCCGTCGCCAAGTTTGCGGCGGGGGGCAAGACCCTGGCCAAGAAGGATGTAGCCTTGCAGGCCATCTCCTACGGCAACGTCTATGTTGCCCGCATCGCCTTTGGGGCCAATCCGCAGCAGGCGCTGCAGGCCTTGCGTGAGGCCGAAGCCTATCCGGGCCCGTCCCTTATCATCGCCTACAGCCACTGCATCGCCCACGGCCTCGACATGGAGCAGGGATTGGCCCAACAGAAGCGTGCGGTCGATTCGGGCCACTGGCCGCTGATGCGCTACAACCCGGTACTGCGCAGCGCCGGGCAGAACCCCTTCAGCCTCGACAGCCTGCGCCCCTCCATCCCCCTTGCCGAATATCGGCAGCAGGAGACCCGTTATAGGGTGCTGGCCCAGAGCCATCCACAGGAGGCCGAGCGGCTGATGCAGGTGGCGCAACAAGTGGCGTGGCAGAAGTGGGCCACCTACGAGGAGATGGCCACCCGCGAGGCCAGCCATTTCCATCCGCCGGTGTGATCATGGGATGAAACAGGTAAGACAAAGCGGGCCATTGGCCCGCTTCGTTTTCCGGTGCCAAGGGAAGTGGCCGTTGCCGCGCCTTGGGGCGGCCAACAAAAAGCCCGGCGTCGGGCCGGGCTGGCAGGATAAGTTGCTTATCCAGGTATTCGTCGAGGCGTCTAGTGTGGATGTTGTTTGAGGATGTCGTATATCTCCTCTTTCAGTTTAAGTTTCTGTTTTTTCAGATCCTTCACCTCGGAGCTGTAGTCGCTGGCGTGGTGTTTCTCCAGCTTTCTGATCTCCGCATCCAGGTCGTTGTGCAAGTCAAACTTCTTCTGGAAATGGACATCACTGCTCTTCAGTTTCGAGATGAGATCTCTGTACTCCGGAAACATGTAATGAAGCCTCCTTGTTGTCGTTTGATTGTGCCTGCAAGACCAAAGTACCCCTTACTGCCGGGGAGAAACGTGATCCCGATCCAATTCGGGGCCACGGATTTGCTGCATGGGAAGGGCGATTTTTAACTGTTTGAATTACAAGATGATTGCCTGCTGACCCAGGGGCAGCAGAGGAAAGAAGCGGGATCCGCTTCACATTCGGGAGAGGGGGTCTGCAACGGGGCGGGCAACAGAAAGGGGCGCGAGGCCCCTGACTGGAAACGGGTGAGCCGTTTACTCTTTTTTCTTTTTCTTCTCGGGCAGGGGCTTGCCGTCTCTGGCAATCACCTTGCCTGCCTCGAAACCGATCTGCGCCGCCAGCTCTTCCAGATCCGGCGCCTTGGCCTCGTTGCCGATGGCGTACTGGTAGTTGGCGATGGAGATCTTCTCCGCCACCGGTGTGCCCGGCACGATGGGTTCGCGCCAGCCCTGACCGATGTGGGCCACCAGGGTGCCGTTCATGATGAGCTCGCCGACGATCTCCTGGGTGGGGATGCCCTTGCCGTAGGTGAGGCCCTGCGGGTGCTTCTTGCCAACCAGGGGCTCTTGGCTTGCGGGCATCAGCTTGGTGCGGATCAGCCACTTGGGCGATTTGGTCTTGCCCACCGCCTTGCCGGTCTGGTACTCGTTGATCTTGATGGTCTTGATCATCTGGGCCGTGAACTCCTTGGTCAGGGCCTTCTGGGCTTCGCTGGTCTCGTCGATGACGATGGGGGCCACATACCAGGTCTGGGGAGCCTGCGCCTTGGGAGTCGCCGGGGCGGTTTGCGCCATGGCGAGCGGGCTGAGCAGGATGGCCGTCAACAAGAGTCCGATTTTCTTCATGGTGATTCCGCTTATGTTTCGACAAGAATTTTGTTTTGCCAGCGACGACTGCGCCAGCGCCAGAACATGGCCAGACCGCGCACCCACTCGTCGCAGGTGAGGGCCAGCCAGATGCCTACCAGGCCATAGCCCTGCATGATACCAAGGAAATAGGCCAGAGGAACGGCAATGCCCCACATGGAGACGAGCGCCATGTAGAGTGGGAAACGGGCATCCCCGGTGGCGCGCAGGGCGTTGATCACCACCAGATTGAAGGTGCGACCGGGTTCGAGGATGAGGCTGATGAGGAAGAGCTGCGCCACCTGGGTGATGATGTCGGCGTCGTCGGTGAACAGGCTGATGATGGCGCGGCCGTTGAGGGCGGCGGCGATGGCGATGGCGGCGGTGACGATGAGGCCGAGTTTCAGGCTCTTCATCAGTTGGCGATAGGCCTGATCGAAGCGTCGGGCCCCCGCCAGGTGGCCGATGATGATCTCGTTGCCAAGGCCGATGGAGAGGCCGAACAACAGGATGAACAGGCAGATCTGGAAGAAGTAGGACTGGGTCGCCAGCGCCTTGTCGCCGAGCAGGCCGACGAAGGCGGTCACCACCATGAACTGCAGCATCCAGGAGAGGTTCTCCCCCGCCGCCGGCAGACCGATGTGCAGCACCTTGTCCAGCATGGCGCGGCTTGGGCGGACGATCTCGGGCAGACGCAGCCGGATGCCGGTCTTGCGCGCCACCAGCCATACCAGCAGCGCCACCCCGACGATGCGCCCCGCCACCGTGCTGATGGCGACCCCGGCGACCCCGAGCTGGGGCAGGCCGAACCAGCCATAGAGCAGCAGCAGGTTGCCGACGAAGGTGATGAGGTTGACGATGAGGGTCACGTACATGGCCTGGCGGGTGTGGCCGTGGGCACGCAGGGTGGCGGCCAGACAGAGGGCCGCCGCCTCCGGCAGCAGGCAAAGCCCGATGATCTGCAGGTAGAGGCTGCCGTCGCTCATCAGGTGGGCAGGCAGGTTCATCAGCGCCAGCATGGTGCCGGCCCCCGCCATGACGCCGACCGCGGCCACCAGTCCCACCAGCAGGTTGAAACCGATGGCGGTGTGGATGACGACGCGGGCTTTTTCCTTGTCTCCCGCCCCCAGATACTGGGTGATCACCACGCTGGTGCCGATGCTGACGAAGCTGAACAGGGTGATGGCGAGATCGAACACCTGGTTGCCCACCGCGAGGGCCGCCACCCCCTGATAGGAGACGTGGCCCACCATGAAGGTGTTGAGGGCCCCGGTCAGAAAGTGAAGGGCCAGATCGATGAACAGTGGCCAGGTCAGGGCGAAGAGGGAGCCCGGGCCTGCGTGGGATTGAGTCTGCATGGGATATCCAGGTGCTGGCGATGGCCCTCGTCAGGGCCAACTGGAGGGGCATTTAACACCAAGCGGGGGCGGGGTGCAATCCTGGTCGCAGGAGGAGGGGCCTGTGACCGGGGGATGTCTCTCAGACCGGCGTGGCGCCGGCCTCCTGCTCGCTGGGGCGGGTGAGGCGCGCCGAGTCGGGCAGGTCGTCATCGTGCGGCCAGCGGGTGAGCAGGGGATCCGTGGTGCTCTCCACCCCCTCGTCGTCCCGGAACACCGGCTCCCGGTAGCAGCGGGTCATGCGCAAGGCCTGGTACATGTCGGGGCAGAGGATGATGCCATCCTCGCCAACCCGGATCCCCGCCTGTTTGAACCACTGGCTCATCTGGCCGTGCCGACCGGCCATCACCATGTGGATGCCGCGCCGCTTGAGCTCCTTGTGCAGCTCTCCCACCATGCTCATCACGCTGATGTCCTGATGGGTGAAGCAGGCCACCGCATCCACCACCAGGCACCTGGGATTGTGGGGATCCTGCACCAGCAGTGCCAGCACCCGCCGCTTGAAGTAGGGGGCGTTGAAGTAGGTGAGCGGGGAGTTGAAGCGATAGACCAGGATGCCGGGAATCGCCTTGGCCTGCTCGTTGTCCCCCAGGGTGCGCACCACGCCCTCGTCGTCCATGCCGAGCAGCTGGTCGGTGGGGCGCATCACGTTGCGCAGGAACTGGAACAGCCCCAGCAGGACTGCGAGGGTGATGCCCGGAATGACCCCCATGGTGAGCACGCTGACAAAGGTCACCAGGGCGAGCCAGAAGGCGGCGCGGTCCGAGTCGCGCAGGGCCAAGAGGCCGCGAAAATCCGTGAGCGACAGGGAGGCCATCACCAGCACCACGCCGAGGGCGGCGGTGGGAATGTATTGCAGCGGTGCCGTCAGGTAGAAGGTGACCAGGGCGATGACGGCGGCGGCGATGATGGAGACCAGCTGGCTTTTGCCGCCGTTGGCGTCGTTCACCGCGGTGCGCGAATCCGCCCCGCTGATGGCAAACCCCTGGGAGGCGGCCGCCGCCAGGTTCGCCATGCCCAGCGCCCTAAACTCCTTGTCCGCATCAATCTCGTAGCCATTCTTGGCGGCGAAGCTGCGGGCGGTGAGCATCATGGAGACGAAGCTCACCATGGCGAGGTTGAGGGCGGGCAGCACCAACTCACGGATAAGCCCGGGGGGAAAGTCCGGCATCTGGAAGGCGGGCAGCCCCGAGCCGATGGTCCCCAGGGTGGCGATGTCGACACGGCCGAGATTGAACAGCCACACCAGGGCCGCCGTCACCACCATGGCCACCATGGAGGAGGGCCAGGCCGGTCTGTAGCGCTTGGCCAGCAGCAGGGTGAGCAGGGCGGTCAGGCTCATGGCCAGGGTGGGCAGATGGGTCTGGGTAATGTAGCTGGTGCCGTTCAGGATCCGCTCTATCAGGTAGCGCTCGCTGAAGGTGAAGCCGAAGATCTTGGAGAGTTGGCCCACCATGATGGTGATGGCCACCCCGTTGAGCAGCCCCATCAGGATGGGGCGGGAGAGAAAGTCTGCCAGCACCCCCAGTTTGAAGCGGCTGGCGATGAGGCACCAGAAGCCGGTCATGGCGGTCATGGTCATCACCAGTTGCCAGTGACGGGTGGGATCCCCGGCGGCGAGCGGCGTTACCACGGCGGCGATCACCGCGCAGGTGGCGGCATCCGGACCGACGATGAGCTGACGGGAGGTGCCAAAGAGGGCGTACACCACCATGGGCAGGATGCAGGAGTAGAGGCCGACGATGGCGCCCACCCCGGCGAGCTCCGAATAGGCGATGGCCACGGGCAGGGCCACGGCCGCGACCGAGAGGCCAGCGCGAAGATCCGGCATCAGCCAGGCCCGCTGGTATTGCAGCAAGGCGGCGAGCCCCGGCAGCCAGCGCTCGAGAGAGAAGAAGTCGCGCATTATTTAACCCATTGAGTTACAAACATCTTTTTCTTAGTGTGCCCAAGGTTGTCGATCCTTTGCAATCCGCTCATGGCCAGTTCACCACAAGGTCAGGCCAGATGCGTTGCCACTCCTTGGCCCTGACCCGTTCGCTAAAGATACGGCTCTCCTGGCGACAGCGCGGATTGGGGCTCACCACCAGGGACCAGTTGGGGGCAAAGCCGTAGGGGGCCAGCCACTCGAACGCATCATCTGCCAGCAGGCGGACCCCGATGCAGGTGGGTATCTCCACCCAGTGGCTGAGGGCCGACAGCGAGCTGGCAAAAGGAGGCACCTGCTGGCGCAGATGCATGCGGGCCTGGTTGCGCACCTCCCACTGCTGGCCCGGCATCCTGGCGGCGAGCCAGGCTTCGTGATCGGCCTCCTTCAATCCAGTCGGATCAGCGCTGTCCAGATAGATAAGATCGATGTCGTTGAGCGGGGTGGGCTCGGCCTTGTGATGGAGGTGATCCCAGATGAGGTTGCGCACAAACCCCGCCCCCAGGGCCCAGTCGGGCAGGGCCAGCTCCCGCGCAGCCCGGAGGCAATCCATGCGCGGGTGATCAGCCCGCAGCAGGGCCTCGGTGCAGGCCCGCAGGTGCGCCTCCCGCAGCGCCCCGGCTTCAACCGGCATTGCGGCGCAACCAGACGTCGATGTAGCTGCAGCTCGGCACTATGGTGAGCCCCTCGGAGAGGGTCCACTCGTAGAAGCGGCGGGCCAGCTTGTCGGCAATCCCCTGTCCGCGCAGCTCGGGGGGAACCTGGGTGCTGTAGGCGTCCACCGTGGTGGCGTCCAGCCGGCGATAGGCAAGGCGGGAGAGCTTGCCGTCCACGGTGCAGACAAACTGCTGCTGATCGGCCTGGTGAAGGATGTCGCTCATCGGGAGTCCTCTCTGGGTGAATGGGAAGATCAGAACATGGCGGACAGGGTTTGCCAACGCCATTCTTTGCGCCCATGGCGGGCTCGCTTACACTGGCCGGCCTGCGAATGGTCGCAAGGCAAGGTATAGAACATTGAGAGAGGATGGATCCGTCATGGCCTTCGCCACCCTGGACGATCTGATAGGCAACACCCCGCTGCTGGCGCTGCGCCGCATCAATCCGCACCCCGGCGTCACCCTGCTGGCGAAGCTGGAGGGCAACAACCCCGCCGGCTCCGTCAAGGACAGGGCGGCGCTGAACCTCATCAGACAGGCAGAGGCGAGTGGTCACTTAGCGCCAGGGGCCCGGCTCATCGAGGCCACCTCCGGCAATACCGGCATCGCGCTGGCCATGGTGGCGGCGTCCCGGGGTTACCGGATGCGGCTCATCATGCCGAGCAACATGAGCCAGGAGCGGCGCGACGCCATGCAGGCCTACGGCGCCGAGCTGGTGCTGGTGGAAGAGGGTATGGAAGCGGCGCGAGACCTCGCCCTGGCCATGCAGGCGCGGGGGGAAGGACTGGTGCTCGATCAGTTCAACAACCCCGCCAACCCGGATGCCCACTACCGCTCCACCGGCCCCGAGATCTGGCGCCAGAGCGGCGGGGCGGTCACTCACTTCGTCTCGGCCATGGGCACCACGGGCACCATCATGGGGGTCTCCCGCTACCTCAAGGAGCAAAACCCGGCGGTGGCGGTGATCGGCTTGCAACCGGCCGAGGGGAGCCAGATCCCCGGCATTCGCCGCTGGCCCGAGGCCTACCGGCCCGCCATCTTCGAGCCTGCGCGGGTCGATGGGGGGCTGGATGTGACACTGGAAGAGTCCCTCGTCATGATGCGCCGCCTGGCGCGGGAGGAGGGGATCTGCTGCGGTGTCAGCTCGGGTGGCGCCGTGGCCGGGGCCTTGCGGGTGGCGGCGGAGATCGGGCAGGGGGTGGTGGTGGCGATCATCTGCGATCGGGGGGATCGCTATCTCTCCACCGGGGTCTTCACCCCCGATGTCTGACGGGCAAGGGGCCTGCTACTCCCAGGCCCGCTCCAGCAGGGCCAGCAACTGGTCCCTGTCCGCATCCTTGCGGTTGTAGAGCAGGGCGCCGTCGTTGATGGCGAGATCCCGGATCCCGGGCAGCAGCGCCTTGTCGGTGAGGCCCGCCTCCCGCAGGGTGCGGGGCAGCTTGACCGTCTGCCACAGGGTATCGCGCAGTGCCTGCAACGCCTCGATGGTGGCCTGGGGTCTCCCCTCGGCCGGGGTCGCGGCAAAGCGCTCCGGCCCCACCAGGGGCAGCAGCAGGCGGGCCAGCTCGGGGTCGATGCCGGGCCGGTTGTAGTCGAGCACGGTGGGCAGGAAGAGGTTCATACAGAGGCCATGGGGCAGGTGGCAGCGCGCCCCCAGACTGTGGCCAAGGGCGTGTACCAGCCCCACCATGGAGTTGGAAAACGCCATGCCCGCCAGGGTGGAGCCCTCCGCCAGTTGCAGCCGCAGGCCCTTGTCCGTCGGGTGGGCCAGCACCCTGGGCAGGGCGGTGGCAATCTTCTCCACCGCCATCAGGGCCAGGGCGTCACTGACCGGGTTCTTGCCGTTGCCGATGAAGGCCTCGATGGCGTGGGTCATGGCATCCATGGCGGTGGCGGCGGTGATGGGCAGCGGCAGCCCCTGGGTGAAGCGGGGATCCAGCACCGCCAGCCGGGGCAGCAGGAAGGGGGAGGTGAAGGGCACCTTGCGCCCGCTCCCTTCGTCCTTGATCACTGCCACCAGCGTCACTTCGGAGCCGGTCCCCGCCGTGGTGGGGACCACCGCCAGGGGGTTGAGGGGACGGGTCAGGCAATCCGCTCCGGCATAGTCGAGCAGCCGCTCGCCCCCCAGGGTCGCCAGTATGTTCACCGCCTTGGCGGTGTCGATGACGGAGCCGCCGCCAAGGGCGAGCAGGCTGTCACAGCCCAGCTCCCGGTAGTGGCGGGCGATCCGCTCCACCACGGCGGTGGAGGAGTCCGCCGGGATCTCGTCCCAGATGGCGGCGACCGGCAAGGCCCCTTCGGCCATCACATCGGCCAGCAGGGTGGCGAGCCCGCTGCCGCTGACCCCCATGTCGGTGAGAAGCAAGGGGCGGCCAGCTCCCAATCCCCTCAGGGCATCCGGCAACTGCTCCAGTGCCTGCTCCCCCGCCATCAGCTTGACCGGGCAGAAAAAATCGTAATAACGGCTCATCCCGTTCTCCTCGTGTTCAACCGGTCAGAAGACCCAGATAGATGTGGCAGGCCCGCGCGAGCTTGCGATGCGGGTCCGGGTAGTGGCGAAGCAGGGGCCGCGCGATGAAGGCGGGCAGGATCAGGCTCTGCAACTGCTCAAGCGCTCGCACCAGGTGCATGGCCGCGTCGAGATCCCCATCCACCAGCAGCCGGTTTTCGCAAAAGGCCTGGTTGATGCCGAGGCGAAAACTGAGGGCGCGAAAGGCGACGGCGGGATGCTTGAAGCGCACCCGCAGGGGGTGGGGGCCGTCATGGGCACAGGTCGAGTGCGCCCTGCCAGCCTCCTCACCGCAGTGCCAGCGCCCCGCGAACTTGTAGAGACTCAGCCCCCGGGTCATGCCGTTTACCTCCAGCCTGATGGTGAGGCCGTCCGGCAGGGGGGCAAGCTCGCGGCGCACCGCCTCGTCGACCCGGGCGGCGCGGCACAGGGTGCGGCCGATGATCCAGAGCAGGCTGCCAATCCAGAGGCGCCTGCCGGTGGCAAGCAGGGCGTCAGGGCGCATGGGAACCTCCACTGATGGCGGACCAGAAGAGGGCGAAGGCGCTCTCCTGCCAGTGGGGGTCTTCTCCCAGTTCAGGCTGATCGACAAAGAGGGAGGCGCAGGCCAGAAACTGGCCCTGGCACACCTCCAGCATCAGGGCAGGCGGGGCCGACATCAGCTCGCCGCTGGCCTGGCCCCGGGCGAGCAGGCCCGGCAGAAAATGCAAGGTCTCAGCCAGGATCTGGCTGCGCAGGGGGCGGGCCAGCAGGGGGGAGTGGAAAAAGCCCAGCACGAACCTGAGCTCACGGGGGTGGGCCTGCATCCAGCCCATGGCCTGGTGCCAGTAGTGGCGGGCCTGCTCCTGGAGCGGCAGGGCGGCATCGGCCTCGGTGATGGCGGCGCCAAGGCGTGTCTTGATCTCCTGGTAGAGGCACTGGATCAGCACCTCCTTGCTGGGAAAGTGATGAAACAGGGTGCCATTGGCCACCCCGGCCGCCTTGGCGATGCGAGCGGTGGCGGCGCCCTGCAGGCCATCCTCCGCGCACAGGGCCAGGGCGGCATCCAGGATCTGGCGGCGTTTGTCGGTCATGGTCTCTCGCATCTCGCCTCCTAGCGCAGGAACAGGGCCATCATCAGCCGCTGGTACCAGCGCCGATAGGGGGGGTGAATGAGGGAGCCTGTGCTGAAGCGCCCGCGGCGCAGCACGGTCTTGGCCTTGGAGAAGGTGAGAAACCCCTCGCGGCCGTGATAGTGGCCCATGCCGGAGGGACCGATGCCGCCGAAGGGGGCATCGTCCGCCGCCACCTGGAACAGACTCTCGTTGATGGCCATGCCCCCAGCGTGGGTCTCCCGGATGAGGCGGCGCTGCAGCGTCTCGTCCAGGCTCATCAGATAGAGCGCCAGGGGGCGGGGGCGGGCCGCCACATAGGCCAGGGCCTCCTCGATGTCGTCATAGGGCACCAGGGGCAGCAGGGGGCCGAAGATCTCCTGCTGCATCACCTGGCAGTGGCCGGGCACCTCGGTCAGCAGGTGGGGCACCAGCTTGCGGGTGGCGTCATCCCGGGCGGGCGTGACGCAGGGGTGGATCTGGGCGCCGGCCTGCCTCGCCTCCTCCAGCCAGGCGGTGAGCCGCTCGTACTGGGGAGCGTTGATGATGGCGCCATAATCCGGGCTCTCGAGCCCTTTGGGGTAGAGGCGGCGAAAATGGGCCTGATAGGCCTCGATAAAGGCCTGCTCCTGCCCCCTCGGCAGCAGTACGTAGTCGGGGGCCACGCAGATCTGGCCGGCGTTGAGGCTCTTGCCGAAGATCATCCGCTCTACCGCCAGGGCCAGGGGCATGTCGGGGGCGATGAGACAGGGGCTCTTGCCGCCGAGCTCCAGGGTGAGAGGGGTGAGCTGGGGGGCGGCCGCGGCCATCACCAGCCGACCCACCGCCGTGGAGCCGGTGAAGATGAGATGGTCGAAGGGGAGGGCGCTGAAGGCGGCCGCGATCCCTGCATCCCCCTCGATGACCACCACCTCGTCACTGCCGAGGGCCTCATCGAGCAGGATGCGCAGCACGGCGTTGGTGTGAGGGGTGAACTCGGAGAGCTTGATCATGGCGCGGTTGCCGGCGGCGAGGGCGCCGATGAGGGGCCCGAGGCTCAGCATCACCGGGAAATTCCAGGGCACCATGATGCCGACCACGCCGAGGGGCTGATAGTGCACCTCAACCCTGGCGGGGGCCAGCAGCAGGCCGGAATGACGGCGCTCCGGTTTCATCCACCCCTTGAGCCGTTTCAGGGTGTAGTTGATCTGCATGACGCAGGGGAGCACATCGGCGATCAGGCTGTCGTAGTCGCTGCGCTGGCCGTAGTCCCGGGCCAGGGCCTGACACATTGCCTGTTTGTGGCGCAGCAGCCCCTGCTTGAGGGCGTCAAGTCTGGCGCGGCGGGACGCCAGATCCGGCATGGGAGTGGCCTGGCTGGCCTGCCTGAGCCGATGCAGTTGCTCGGGGAGGGAGAACTTGTCCGGTGAGGCGGGGGTGACGGTGGTGTCCATGGCATGCTCCGCACGAAAAGTGACCGACTGATTAGTCGGTCCAAATCTAGCGATTCGTTGCCGACTTGTAAACCGGGCGGGGGCAGAGGGTGGCTGCCAGTGGGGAGCGTTGTCCGGAACTGTGTCCGGGCTCCCATTTTTGAGGCATTCGGATTGGTCTTATATCCAATAAGGGGTAATTGTGGGGCACCAACTCGGAGGGAGAACCGCACATGACCAGGGAATTGCATAGCCTGCTGGCCCGGCTGGATGACGTGATCGCGCGCATGCCGGACAGTTTCAATACCTATGAGTTTGCCCAGAAGCTGGCGCTGCAACATCAGCAGGAGTATTTCGCCGCGGGCCACTCCCTGGCGGGCCAGGAGAAGAACCTGCTGCGCCTGCTCCACGAGAAGATTGCCCTGGCGCTGGCGAGCCATGAGGGCGTCATCGAGGGGGCCCTGCTGCCCTGTATGACCCCCTGGGGGGAGCGTGCCACCTCGCCCCGCTGGCACCGCAAGCACTGACCCGGCAACAACATGAAAAGGCCCCTCGGGGCCTTTTCATGTTTGGGGTCGCACCTACTGGACCAGCCTGCGGGCCTGCCAGTAGCGGCTGTTCCAGTAGACGTTGTCGAGGCGCGAGCGGATCACGCCCTTGCTGGTGGAGGCGTGGATGAACTCACCTGCCCCGGTGTAGACCCCGACGTGGTACTGCTGCCAGCCGGTCTTGAAGAAGACCAGGTCCCCGTGCTGGAGACGGTATCTGTCCACCGGGCGGCCGAGGCTCGCCTGGGATTCCGTGGTGCGGGGCAGGGTGAAGCCCAGCACCTGGCTGTAGGCGAGCTGGGTGAAGGCGGAGCAGTCGAGACCGGCGCGGCTGGTACCGCCCATGCGATAGGGCACGCCGCGCCACTGCTGATAGAAGTTGTCGAATGCGCCGCTCTGGCGCACGGGAGGGGGAGGCTCCGGCGTGCTGGAGCAGGCGGCGAGAAGCAGGGCCAGCAGGGGCAGCAGCAAGGTGCGAAACATCTCAACTCCTTGATAGGGCACGGGGTTCATCATAGACGATGATCCTGCCTGGAACCTGAATGACAACGGCATTGACGAGTGGCCGCCTGTGGGGCAGCCACTGGATCACCCCGCCGGTTTGGGGGTAATGAGCGGCGTCAGCAGCTCGGCAATCTTGTAGAAGGTCTGCACCCGCGTGGTGCTGGGGCGCCACACCAGGCCTATCTCCCGATAGGGTTTCTCACCGGGCAGGGGGATGGCCACCAGGTCCGTGTTGTCGAGGATGCCCGCATCTATGGCCATCTGGGGCAGGAAGGTGGTGCCAAGACCGGCCCCCACCATCTGCACCAGGGTGTGCAGACTGGTGGCGGCGAACGGGTTGATCTTGCTCTTGTCCCGCAGCCGGCAGGCGCTCACCGCGTGCTCCGTCAGGCAGTGCTCCCGCTCCAGCAGGAAGATGCTCTGGTTGGGCAGCTCCTTGTAGTCGAACGGCATGTGCAGGCCCGCCGCCATGTGGGAGGGCATCACCATGTGGAAGGGATCCTGGCCGACGGTCTTGCTGTGGAAGCCGCCGATCTCCACCGGCAGCGCCAGGATCAGCAGATCGAGCTGCCCCTGCTCCAGCTGCTTGAGCAGATTGGTGGTGGTGTCTTCCCGCAGCAGCAGCTCCAGATCCGGATAGGCCTTGCCGCACACCTGCAGCAGCTTGCTCAGCAGGAAGGGGGCGATGGTGGGGATGCAGCCCAGGCGCACCGTGCCGTGCATGACGCCCCCCTGCTGCTGCCCCAGCTCCATCAGATCCCGGGCGTCGGAGAGCAGGTTGCGCGCCCGCGCCACGATCTCCATGCCGACCGGCGTCATGATGAAGCTCTTGTGATCCCGCTCCACCAGTTGCAGGTTCATCATGTCCTCCAGGGTCTGGATCCCGGTACTCAGGGTCGACTGGCTGACATGGCAGGCCTTGGCGGCGCGGTTGAAATTCTTGTGCTCGTCCAGAGCGACCAGATACTGGAGCTGCTTCAGGCTGGGCCAACGTTGCATAGGAGAAACCCGATCGATGCTATCTATTTGATTTGATTAATCTACCATCGAGAAGCCCCGTTGTCGTCGACAAATCGGTGCCCCCTGGCAGGCGCACTGCCTCACGCACATGGGGTGGCCTGCGCCGATGAGCTGGTCACCCCTCATTGGTCAGGAGCTTATCCCCTTGTGCCGCGCCATTGAAGGGGCGCCGCCATGGGATGTGACGGGGATCGGCCTTCGGGCGGGGCGCCCTGCGCGCAGGAGCGGCCATAAAAAAACGCGCCGGTGGGCGCGTTTTTGCAGAAGGGGGGCGGACTATTCGTCGAAGATACCGAAGTGATCCTTGGCGAAGTTGACCCGCTGCTCCACGTTCATCTTGACCTGACCCAGCTTCTCGATGGTCTTGAGGTTGGGCACCAGGCCGCGACCGTTGGCGATCTGGATGGCAAGGCCCGGACGGGCGTTGAGCTCCAGCAGCATGGGGCCGCGGAACTTGTCCAGCACCATGTCAGTCCCGATGTAGCCAAGACCGGACATCTCGTAGCAGGAGGCCGCCAGGTTGAGCAGGGTGTCCCAGTGAGGCACCTTCAGATCGTAGAGATCCAGGCCGGTGTCCGGGTGGTGGCGCAGCGGGTTGCCAAACTGCACCGCCCGCAGGGCGCGGCCGGTGCGCAGGCACAGCCCCACCCCCACGGCGCCCTGGTGCAGGTTCGCCTTGCCATCGGAAGCCGAGGTGGAGAGGCGCATCATGGCCATCACCGGGAACCCCTTGAAGATGATCACCCGGGCATCGGGGACCCCTTCGAAGGAGTAGCCGTCGAACACGTCGTCGAAGTTGATGAGCCCTTCCACCAGCGCCACGTCGGGCTTGCCGCCGAGGGAATAGAGCCCCGCCAGGATGTTGGAGACATGGCGCTCCAGATCCTGGCCGTTGGCGGCGCTGCCGTTGGGCTTGTAGAAGAGGCCGTCCTCCTGGCGCAGGATCACCAGGATCCCCTTGCCGCCGGAGCCGCGGGCCGGCTTGATGCAGAAGCCCGGCCAGTCCTTCACCAGCGCGGTGATGCGAGTCACGTCGTGCTGCTCGCGGATGGTGCCGATGAGTTCAGGCACCGTCACCCCCGCATCCAGCGCGATGCGCTTGGTCTTGAGCTTGTCATCCACCAGCGGATAGAGGCGGCGCGGGTTGTAGCGGCTGATGTAGGAGTGGTTGCGCTTGTTCATGCCGAGGATGCCTGCCTGGGACAGGCTCCACGGACTGGTGTATTTCTGCCAGAACCACATCTGTTACTTGTCCTTACCCGGGGTGGCACCAGACTTCATTTCGTCCACCAGCGGCTTGAAGCGCTTGAGCTCGCTCAGCTTGTAGCCGGTGTAGTTACCCATCAACAGCACGGTCGCCATCAGCACCAGCTGCAGGCCGAGGAAGTTGAAGGTGAGGTGACGAATGAGCTCGTTGTCCATGGCCAGGTAGGCGATGACCGCCACCAGCAGGGAGCCGCCGCCCTGGCGGAACACCTCTTTGGGACCCTCTTCTTCCCACAGGATGGACATGCGCTCGATGGTCCAGGAGAGGATGATCATCGGGAAGAAGGTGATCTTCATGCCGTCGGTCAGCCCCAGCTTGAAGGCGAACGCAGAGAAGATGCCGATCATCGAGATCACCATGATGATGATCGCCGATATTCGGGCGACCAGCAGCAGGTTCAGCCTCGAGAGGTAGGAGCGGATCACCAGGCCGGTGCCGACGATCAGCAGGAAGCCGATGAGGCCGGTGACCAGCGAGGTCTGGATGAAGGCGACCGCGATCAGCACCGGCATGAAGGTGCCGGAGGTCTTGATCCCCACGATGACCCGCAGGAACACCACCATCAGCACGCCGATGGGGATGAGCAGCAGACCCTTGAACAGGGCTTGCTCTTCCAGGGGCAGGCTGTGGATGGAGAAGTTCATCATCTCGGATTTTTCGAACTTCTGGGCCAGGGCCACGTTGACCGGTTGCTCCTGCTCGATCATCGAGAAGGTAACGCGGGAGTTGTGACCGCCGGTGACGTCCAGGAGGGCGCCGGAGTTGTACTCCCACAGCAGCAGGTTGGCCGGTTGACCCTGTTCACCGCTTTGCGGGTTGAACAGCTTGTAGTCGGTCGGGCTGTTGAAGACCTGCAGGTAATCCACCAGCTCCTGACGGCGACGGCCATCTTCCAGGCTGAGGGCGTGAACCACCCGGGCCGGGACGTCCGCGTTGTTGAGCAGCTCGGCAATCAGATTGGCGCGGCTCTTGTGGGACTTGAGCAGCTCGGCGTTCTGTTCCTGCTTCTCGATCTCCTTGATGATCTCGCGGGTCAGGGTGTAGCCGTCGGCGGAGCGCTCCTGGGCGCGCTCCAGGATCTGCTTCATGGCCGTGGCGTAGGGCTCGCTCTCGATCTGCTTCTCGATGGCGGGCGGCTGCGGGTTGGCGGCGGGCTTGGCATGGGCATCGGCCATCATGTCGACCCGGTAGTAGAGCTCCTGACGGCCGGAGGCGGTGCGGATGGACCACTCGGCGCGGGCATCCCCGTCTTTTTCCACGAACGACAGGCCATAGCCCGGGCTCGCGGCGTTCTCGTTCATCAGGGTGAAGCCGGGCTGGGTGCCCGGAATGGCCAGGGAGGCGATCACCGGCTCGCCGGTGGCCTCGAATTCGAGCTTGGCTTCGATGGACCAGATCTGGCGCTTTTCACCCGGCGTGAGCGGGACGTCCAGCGCGATGTGATGATAGAAGGTCATCCCCAGGCCGACGATGTAGAGCAGGGCGACCAGCAGATAGAACGGCTTACGGGAAACCATGGATTATTTCACATCCTTGAGCTTGGGTTTGGGTTGGATATATTCGCGGGCCACGTCGACCACGGCGATGTCTTTGAGGAATTCACGGCCCAGCAGCACGGGGAAGGTCATGTCGCTGCGGTCCTTCAGGGTAAATTCGGCCTTCTCGGTCATGTCGCCGATGCGCACGGCGAGGCGAACCACGGGGCGACGGTCGAGATCGTCGGCGGAAGCCTGACGGACCCGCACGTGACGCACCAGGGGCGCTTCAATCTGGATCTTGTCGTCCATCTCCTGGTGGCTCAGGAAGAAGCGCACCCAGTTCTTGCCGTTGCGCTCGAAGATGGTGATCTCCTGAGCGCTGATGGAGGAGGTGGTGGCGCCGGTGTCGACCCGGGCCTGGAAGGCGTCGTTGGCGGCGTCAACCCAGATCCACTCCGCTTCACCCACCAGCAGCTTGCCATCGACGGTGTGGCCCTGGCTCGGCGCCGGGCACTTCTCGGTGGGAATGGGCATGGCCTTGGGCGGCTCGGGAGGCAGGGTAGCCAGCTTGCTGTCGACTTTCTTCACGGACTCTTTCATGTTGGTGACATCGGTGTTGAGCTGAACCAGCAGGTGCTGTTGCTGCACATACTGCTTCTGTTGCTGTTCCATGGATGTTTGCAGACGTTGCTCGCTCAACG
Organism: Aeromonas sp. Prich7-2; assembly: GCF_017939255.1. NCBI lineage: Bacteria > Pseudomonadati > Pseudomonadota > Gammaproteobacteria > Aeromonadales > Aeromonadaceae > Aeromonas > Aeromonas sp. Prich7-2. The sequence continues at coordinate 25,433 of NZ_JAGKRI010000008.1, read as the reverse complement.
AGATCTCGTTGCGCAGCTCGGCCAGCGTCAGGGTCGGGGCCGGGGGGGCTTTTTCCATACTGACACACCCGCCGAGACTGAGCAGGGAGAGCAGGGTCATTCCTTTTAATTTGCTTTTCATGTCATTCATTTAACTGTGCTTCCTGGAATTGGGTCAGTGTAACTTCCACAGCCGCCATCGGCTAGTCTTTGGCCTTTCTGGCGATCAGTACGGCACGTTTGGGTGCCGGGTATCCTTCGACCGTGAGTGCAGGATTGTGTGGATCCAGATAGTCACTCAGGGACTCGTTAATCATCCAGTCGGTACGACGCTGTTCGTCGGTGCTGGTCATATTCTCGTCGACGATGCGCACATCGGTGAACCCGCAGCGCTCGACCCAGCGTGTGAGGGCCGCGCTCGAGGGGAGGAACCAGACGTTGCGCATCTTGCCGTAGCGATCGGAGGGCATCAGCACCTGGTTTTCGTCGCCGTCCACCACCAGGGTCTCGAGCACCAGCTCCCCATCGTCTTTGAGCTGGTTGCGCAACTGCTCGATGTGCTCGATGGGGGACTTGCGATGATAGAGCACCCCCATGGAGAAGACGGTGTCAAAGGCCCGCAGCGCCGGCAGCTCCTGGATACCGAGCGGCAGCAGGTGGGCGCGCTGGTCGTTGCCTGCGAAGTGGCGAATGGCTTCGAACTGGCAGAGGAACAGCGGGCTTGGGTCGATGCCGACCGCCAGTTTCGCCCCTTCCCCCACCATGCGCCAGAGGTGGTAGCCGCTGCCGCAGCCCACGTCCAGCACGTAGCGGCCCTGGAGCGGGCTGATGTGGGGCAGCACCCGATCCCACTTCCAGTCGGAGCGCCACTCGGTGTCGATGTGGATGCCGTGCACATGGAAGGGGCCCTTGCGCCAGGGCATGAGCTGGCGCAACAGGCTCTCGGTCTTCTTGCGCTCACCCTCTCCCAGGCTATCGGAGCCGCCGATGGCGACCCGCTCTTTGAGCTCGATCCGGCCGGGGGCCACGACGGGCAGCTTGGCGAGGGCGCGGTTCCAGCGCGGCAGATCCCCGTGCAGGTTGTCGTGCTGCCAGGCGTGCAGCTGGGCGGGCAGGGTGTGCAGCCAGTGGCTCAACCGGTTCTTGGCGATCAGTTGATAAAAATGGGCGAAATCGATCATGGCTTAGTTGGTGTCGCTGGCTTTGATGGCAATCATGGAGCCGAAGTTGAAGCACTGGAACCAGAGGTCCAGGTGGGTGAAGCCGGCGTCCCGCAGGCGCGCCTGATGGACCGCCAGGGTGTCGGTGCGCATCACGTTCTCAAGGGCGGTGCGCTTCTGGCTGATTTCCAGCTCGCTGTAGCCGTTGGCCCGCTTGAAGTCGAGGTGCAAGTCGATGAGCAGCTTGTTGACCTGCTCGTCATCGAAGCGGAACTTCTCGCTCAGGATGAGGATGCCGCCGGGGCGCAGGCCGTCAAAGATGCGCGCGATGAGGGCGGCCCGCTTCTCGGGGGCGACGAACTGCAGGGTGAAGTTGAGCACCACCACGGAGGCGTTCTCGATGGGGATGTCGCAGATGTCCGCCTCGATGAGTTCCACCGGTACCTCGGACTTGAAGCCCGAGAGGTGAGCGCGGGCCCGCTCGATCATGGGGTGGGAGAGATCCACCGCCGTGATGTGGCAGCCGGGCTGGGTGACGTGGCGGCGCATGGCCTGGGTCGCGGCGCCGAGGGAGCAGCCGAGATCGTAGAGGCGGCTCTGGGGCTGGGCGTAGCGGGCGGCCATCATGCCGATGGCGGAGATGATGTTGCTGTAACCGGGCACCGAGCGCTGGATCATGTCGGGGAAGACATCGACGACCTGCTCGTCAAAGCAGAAGTCTCCCAGACGGGCGATGGGGGCGGCAAAAATCTGATCGTGCATGCTGACGCAACCTGACAGCCGGTGTGGTAGGCGGCTGTTTTATTCAATTGAATCTTGGGTGGACGGGCATCGAAATGGCGTCGTCACCGGTTGACGAACGGGGTGGCTTGCTCCGGGATCCTTCGGGCTGCCCCTGTTCGCAACGGGCCATGGTCCGGGCCCTCAGGGTGCCGGGCTGGGGTGGGCAACGCATTGCCATGCACCCAGGCCCGGGACCTTACTTGGGGCGCTAGTGTAGAGGAAAGGCGGGCGTTTGTCTTGACGCCAACCCCGGTGGGGCCACAAAAAAAGCGGCTTTTTTTGGGGACGGAGAAGGGGCGGGGAGGGGGCCGCTCAAAAGGGCAGCACCCCCTGGCGGGCGCGATCGTTTTCTCCTGGCCAGGGGGCCATCTCCTGGCCGAGCAGGCGGCTGATCTGCCGTGCGAGTTCGGGGGCCCGGGCATTGTCGGCGGTGTGAACAAAGAGGTAGAGATCCTTGCCCTCCTGGAGCCATTGTTTCCAATGTGGCAACCATGGTGGCAAAAAAGGGTGATTGTCCTCGATTTGAGGCAAACCAATCAGGCGCACCACCGGGGCACCCCCTGTGGCCAGCAGATGGACCGGCAACCTGGGTTTCTTGCCCTGGGCATCGATCATGGCGGCCGTGGTGGCGGGCACCGAGAAGAGCGGACGGCTGTCGAGCATGATGCGATTGATGCCCCGCGCCATCAGCATCCGGTTGAGGGCCCGTTCCGCCTCCCCCTTGGCGAAGAAATCGGGGTGGCGCACCTCGAGGGCATAGGTGAAATCCTGGGGCAGCCGCGCGAAGAAGGCATCCAGACGGGCCAGCCCCTCTGGCCCGAAGCGGGCGGGCAGTTGCAGCTTGAGCAGTCCCAGCTTGTCATGCAGGGGGGCCAGCAGGCGGATGAAGGCCGTCACCTGTTTGTCCGCGCTCATCAGATCGCTCTGGTGGCTGATCTCCTTGGGAAACTTGAAGCTGAAGTGAAAGTGGTCGGGGACAGCATCGGCCCAGCGCTGCACCGTCTCCGGGGTCGGCGAGGCGTAGAAGGTGGTGTTGCCCTCCACGGAGTTGAACACCCGGGCATAGTCGGCGAGGTGCTCGGCGGGCCTGGCATTCATCCCCAGCAACTGGCCGGGCCAGGCCGGGTGTGACCACTGGGGCAGGCCCAAATAGAGGCTCATGATGGTTCCTGTCGGCAGGTTGGCGCACTTTTGCCCTCCTTTTTGCGCCAGAACAACAAAAAACAGGGTAAAGGGGGCTGCGGGCCATTTTACCCAAATGGAGGTTTTCCTCTATAATGCCAACCCTTTTGTTTGCCACATTGTCGTAATGCGCGCGACCGAGCCCCCGGGTGACGATGATCGCGGCCCGGCAGTGGCCAGACAACGACGCCAGCCGATACCCCGGCGCCCACTCGTCATCCCGGTCGGGAGCGGGGGCATGCCTGGGGCGGCGGCAAGAATCCGGCTCGGGGAGCCGGATGACCCGAGACAGATTTCAAACCGGGCAAGAAGCAGGATCTGGCCAGCTGTGAGACAGACGGTGCTTGCCAGTCGTGCCCGGCGACCCAGGATGAACCGTCTCTCTACCATTTCGAAGGAAGAAGTCCATGCGCTCTATCTATTGCGGACAGGTCAACGAGGCCCATGCCGGGCAGACCATTACATTGTGCGGTTGGGTCCATCGTCGTCGTGATCTCGGCGGCCTCATCTTTATCGACATGCGCGACCGCGAGGGCATCGTGCAGGTGTTCTTCGATCCGGACAAGCCGGACGCCTTTGCCCTGGCCTCCGAGCTGCGCGGCGAGTTCTGCATCCAGGTGACCGGCGTGGTGCGTACCCGCCCCGACTCCCAGCGCAACAGCGACATGGCCACCGGTGCCATCGAGGTGTTCGCCCACGAGCTGACCATCATCAACCGTGCCGAGCCGCTGCCCCTTGACTTCAACCAGGTCAACAGCGAAGAGGTGAGCCTCAAGTACCGCTACCTGGACCTGCGTCGTCCCGAGATGGCCAAGTACCTGAAGACCCGTGCCAAGGCCAGTGCCTTCGTGCGCCGCTTCATGGACGAGCACGGCTTCCTCGACATCGAGACCCCGATGCTGACCAAGGCGACCCCGGAAGGGGCCCGTGACTACCTGGTGCCGAGCCGCGTGCACAAGGGCAAGTTCTACGCCCTGCCGCAGTCCCCCCAACTGTTCAAGCAGCTGCTGATGATGTCCGGCTTCGACCGCTACTACCAGATCGTCAAGTGCTTCCGCGACGAAGACCTGCGTGCCGACCGCCAGCCGGAATTCACCCAGATCGACGTGGAGACCTCCTTCATGACCGCACCCCAGGTGCGTGAAATCATGGAAGAGATGATCCGCAAGCTCTGGCTGCACATCCTGAACGTGGACCTGGGTGACTTCCCCATCATGACCTTCGACGAAGCCATGCGCCGCTTCGGCTCCGACAAGCCGGATCTGCGCCTGCCCATGGAGCTGGTCGATGTGGCAGATCTCTTGACCGAGGTGGAGTTCGCCGTGTTCGCCGGCCCCGCCAAGGATCCGAAAGGCCGTGTGGCGGCTCTGAAGGTACCGGGCGGCGCGGAGCTGTCTCGCAAGCAGATCGACGAGTACACCAAGTTCGTCGGCATCTACGGTGCCAAGGGCCTGGCCTGGATGAAGGTCAACGACGCCGGGAGCGGCCTAGAAGGGGTGCAGTCCCCGGTGGCCAAGTTCCTCTCTGACGCCATCGTGCGCGAGATCCTGGCCCGCACCGGCGCGATGGATGGCGACATCATCTTCTTCGGCGCCGATTCCAAGAAGGTGGTGTGCGATGCCATGGGCGCCCTGCGCCTGAAAGTGGGCCGCGATCTGGGCCTGGTGGAGAACGTCTGGAAGCCCCTGTGGGTCATCGACTTCCCCATGTTCGAAGAAGATGGCGAAGGCGGTCTGGCGGCCATGCACCACCCCTTCACCGCCCCGAGCAACCTGGGCCCGGCCGAGCTGAAAGCGAACCCGGTGGGCGCTTACGCGAACGCCTACGACATGGTGATCAACGGCTACGAAGTGGGTGGCGGCTCTGTGCGTATCCACAACAGCGAGATGCAGTCCACCGTGTTCGACATCCTGGGGATCACCCCGGACGAGCAGCGCCTGAAGTTCGGCTTCCTGCTGGATGCCCTGAAATACGGCACCCCGCCCCACGCCGGCCTGGCCTTCGGTCTGGATCGCCTGAGCATGCTGCTGACCGGCACCGACAACATCCGGGATGTCATCGCCTTCCCGAAAACCACGGCGGCCGCCTGTCTGATGACAGACGCCCCGAGCTTTGCCAACCCGGCCCAACTGGGCGAGCTGGCGATTGCGACCACCGTCAAGGGTGACGAATAAGCCGTTATCGGCAACAAAGGCCGCAGCGATGCGGCCTTTCCCGTTTCCCCCTGGGCGCAACCAGTGTTACTGAAATTTCCAACTATAACGGAGAGTCCCTATGGCAGGTCACAGTAAATGGGCCAACATCAAACACCGCAAGGCGGCGCAAGACGCCAAGCGCGGCAAGATCTTCACCAAGCTGATCCGCGAAATCACCACCTCCGCGCGTCTGGGTGATGCCGATCCTGCCAACAACCCCCGCCTGCGTGCGGCGGTGGCGGCAGCCCTGACCAGCAACATGACCCGCGACACCATCAACCGCGCCATCGCCCGTGGGGCCGGCGGCGGTGACGGCGAGCAGCTCGAGACCATCGTGTACGAAGGGTACGGCCCGGCCGGTTCCGCTGTCATGGTGGAGTGCCTGACCGACAACCGCAACCGTACCGTGGCCGAAGTGCGTCACGCCTTCAGCAAGTGCGGCGGCAACCTGGGGACCGACGGCTCCGTGGCCTATCTGTTCACCAAGAAGGGGGTGCTGACCTTCGTGGGCGCCGATGAAGACGCCCTGATGGACGCCGCCCTGGAAGCCGGTGCCGACGACGTGGTGACCGAAGAGGACGGCTCCATCGAGGTGTATACCACCCCGAACGATTTCGGCACCGTGCTGGACGGTCTGGAAGCTGCCGGCTTCAAGCCCGAGAGCGCCGAAGTGACCATGATCCCCTCCACCGAGGCGGAACTGGATGCCGAGACCGCACCCAAGCTGATGCGCCTCATCGACATGCTGGAAGATCTGGACGACGTGCAGGAGGTGTACCACAACGGCTCCATCTCCGACGAGATCGCCGCGACCCTGTGATCCCCCAGAGCAAAGGGGAGGGCGATCACAACGGTCCTCTCCCCCTGCTCCGACGAGATTGCCGCGACCCTGTAATTGCCTCTCGGGAACGCTGTGAGACCCAGGGCAGGGGGGAGGGCGACCACAACGGTCCTCTCACCCGGCTCCGACGAGATTGCCGCGACCCTGTTCAGGTTCGCGAACACACAGGTGCCACACCTTGTTTACCTTCGCAAGAACGGCAGCTCGGGCTGCCGTTTTTTTATGTGCCAGACCGCGCACCTCCCCTTGTGGTTCGATTTCCTCTCTTAATGTTCGCTTAAGTTTGCCGTCCTAGGATGACCCCGTATCTGGACCTCCCTGGCTCTTGTCCTGTTTTTCAGGGCCGAGTGTCGGGATGGTCACCACGAAGCCTGCTGGCAGGTTGTTAGTTCCACTGGTTTGTCGGAGTCTCTCTATGCGTCTCACTCTGGGAGTGATGAAGGTCAATCTGTTGCTGGTGCTGCTGTTTGCACTGGTCTTCAACTGGCCCATTTTCCTGCACTTTTATCGCATTCTCAGCGCCCTTGAACACGTCAAGGCGGGGTTTGTCCTCTCCATTCCCCTGGTACTGGTGGCGGCCCTCAACGCGGTGTTCCTGCCCTTTACCTTCCGTTATCTGCTCAAGCCCTTTTTCGCCTTGCTCATCCTGACCGGCTCCCTGGTCAGTTACGCCATGCTCAAGTACGGGGTGATCTTCGACATGGGCATGATGCAGAACATCATCGAGACCAACAGCGGGGAGGCGGGCTCCTACCTCAACGGCTCCGTGGTGCTCTGGTTCCTGCTGACCGGCCTGCTGCCGGTGCTGGTCCTGCTGTGGGTGAAGATTGAGTATCCCCGTCCCTGGTACAAGGGACTGGGTCTGCGCCTCGGCTCCATCGCCCTCTCCTTGCTGTTTCTGGTGGGGGCTGCCGCCCTTTATTACCAGGATTACGCCTCGGTCGGGCGCAATAACAAGTCCCTCGGCAAGGAGATAGTGCCCGCCAACTATGTGCACGGGCTCTACAAGTACGCCCGGGATGTGGTCTTCGCGACTCCCATTCCCTACCAGCAGATCGGCACCGATGCCAGGGTGATCGGCCAGCATGAGAAGCCGACCCTGATGTTCCTGGTGGTGGGGGAGACGGCCCGCAGCCAGAACTACTCCCTCAACGGCTACAAGAAGGAGACCAACGGCTTCACCGAGAAGGAGGCCAATGTGGTCTCGTTCAGGAACGTGCGCTCCTGCGGCACCGCCACGGCGCTCTCCGTGCCCTGCATGTTCTCGAACATGACCCGGCGCGGCTATGACGAGGCCAGGGCCCAGTCCCAGGATGGCTTGCTGGACGTGCTGCAACATGCCGGGATCTCGGTGCTCTGGAAGGAAAACGACGGCGGCTGCAAGGGGGTGTGCAAAAACGTTCCCACCATCGAGATTGAGCCCAAGGCATTCCCCGCATACTGCTCCGGCAATGCCTGTCATGACGAGGTGCTGTTGCAGGGGCTGGATCAGCAGATCGCCGACATGCAGGGCAAGCAGGGCAGCAAGCTGGTGGCCTTCCACCTGATGGGCAGCCACGGTCCGACCTACTATCGCCGCTACCCGGCCGCCGATCGCGTCTTCCTGCCGGACTGCCCGCGCAGCGACATCGAGAACTGCAGCAACGAAGAGCTGGTGAACACCTATGACAACACCATCCGCTACACCGACAAGGTGCTGGCCCAGCTCATCGACAAGCTCAAGAGCCTGGAGAGCCAGTACAACGTGGGGCTGGTCTATCTGTCGGATCACGGCGAATCCCTCGGTGCCATGGGGCTCTATCTGCACGGCACCCCCTACAAGTTCGCACCGGACGATCAGACCCGGGTGCCGCTCCTGACCTGGTTCTCTCCCCAGTTGCAGGCAGACCGTCAGCTCAATCTGGATTGCCTGCAACAGGAGGCAGCCAGCAAGCGCTTCTCCCACGACAACCTGTTTCACTCCATGCTCGGCATCATGGACGTGCAGACCCAGGTCTATGACGGCAAGCTGGATCTGTTCAAGCCGTGCCGGGCAGGGTGAACCACGGCGTCCGATTACGCCGCTACGGGGCTAATCGAACCTACGCTCTGTTCAAACCTTGTAGAGCGGGGTGAACCGGCGAAAACAGACCATAAAAAAACGGCAGCCACTGGCTGCCGTTTTCGTATCCGAAGGGGTGGGCCTACTTCTGCTCCATGATGATCTGCAGCAGATCCCCTTCCAGCAGGGAGCGCTTGACCAGGGCGAAGCCGCCGATGGTGGGCTGGTTCTGGAAGCGCGCCTTCACGATGGGCAGGCCGCGATGGAAACTTGGCAGAGACTGGTGTTCGACGCAGCGGCGGATGGCCGGGATCAGGATCTCTTCGGCGGCGGTGATTTCACCGGCGATGAGCACCTTCTGGGGGTTGAACAGGTTGACCGTGATGGCGATGGCGCGCCCCAGGTGCTCCCCCACGTTCTCGATCACGCTGCGGGCCAGCTCGTCACCGGCCACCGCCGCCTTGCACACCTCCTGGATGGTGATGTGCTTCTCTTGCAGCGAACTCAGGTGACCGCGGCTGATGAGCTCCTTCACCTTGTCGACGATGGCCTCGTTGGAGGCGATGGTCTCGAGGCAGCCGAAGTTGCCGCAGTGGCAGCGCTTGCCGAGCGGTTCGACCTGGATGTGGCCTATTTCACCGACGTTGCGGTTCTGGCCGAGAAACACCTTGCCCTTGGTGATGATGCCAGATCCCGTCCCTTGGTGGACACTCACCAGGATGGAGTCCATGCAGTCGCGGGACTCGCCGAAGAAGTGTTCGGCCAGCGCCAGCGAACGGGTGTCGTTGCCCACGTAGCAGGGGAGGTTGAAGTGGTGCTCCAGGAGCTTGGCGAGCCCCAGGTTGCGGATCTGGTAGGTGGGGGTGTAGATGACCATGCCGGATTCCGGGTTGACCAGACCCGGCATGGTCAGCGCGATGCTGATGAGGTTGCGGCTGCGATCCTGATTGGCGTCGATGAAGGCGCCAATCTCCCGCAGCAGCATGTCCACCACGGGTTGCTGCTCGATCTCGGTCACCTGGGTGATGTGTTGATCGAGCTCCTTGCCGTCGAGGTCATACAGGGAGAGCTGCAGGTAGCCGCGACCCAGCTTGGCGGACACAAACTGGAAGCGATGCTTGATGGTGGTCAGGGAGATGGCGCGGCGCCCGCCAGTGGAGGCTTGCGGCGAGGTTTCCCTGATGAGACCGTGCTCGATCAGTTGCCGGGTTATCTTGGTCACGCTGGCCGGGGCCAGCTGACTCAACTCGGCAATTTTGACCCGCGAGATGGGCCCCTGCAGGTCAATGAGGCGATAGACGACCGCACTGTTTACCTGCTTGATAAGATCTACGTTTGCTATTTGTCCGCCAGTCATAGTGTCACTGTGTTGTGTAGTGTCCGTTAACCACGGTCCCGCAGACCGCGAAGGCCTGATCAAAGACGGTGAGGTTGGCAATTTTTCCGACCTGGATACTACCGAGACGCGAGTCCCATCCAATGGCGCGAGCGGGGTAAAGGGTGGCCATTCTCAGTGCTTCGTCGAGCGGCAATCCGACCTGTTTGACCAGATTTTCCACCCCTTCGATCATGGTGAGGGCGGAGCCGCCGAGTGTACCATTCTCATCGACGCACTGACCATCGCGGAAATAGACGGTTGCACCGCAAAAATCAAATTTCTCAAAGCCTTCCGGTGCGCCTGCCGCCGCGGTGGCATCGGTGACCAGCACCAGCCGCTCCCCCAGCATCCTGTGCGCCAGGCGCACGTTGGCCCAGTGTACGTGGTGGCCGTCGACGATGATGCCCGCATAGACATCCTTGCGATCGTAGATGGCACCGACCACGCCGGGCTCGCGACCGTTCAGGGTCGGGGTCATGGCGTTGTAGAGGTGGGTGGCAAAGCGCATGCCGTTGTCAAAGCCCGCCATGGCCTGGTCGTAGTTGGCGGCGGTGTGGCCGGCGGAGACCAGGATGCCGGCCTCCACCAGACGGCGGATGTGCTCGGGCTTGTTGCGCTCCGGCGCCAGGGTGATCTTGGCGATGGCGTCCGCGTTGTCGCAGAAGAAGTCGATCATCTCGTCGGCGGGCTGGCGGATCTGTTCGGCCGGGTGGATCCCCTTGCGCTTGAGGTTGGTGTAGGGCCCTTCCAGATGGACGCCAAGCACCTCGTTGGGGTGGGCGGCCATGTAGTCGCGGGTGACGGCGACGGCCTGCTTCATGTCCGCATCCGGGCTGGTGATCAGGGTCGGCAGGAAGCTGGTGGTCCCGGATTTCAGGTTGGCCGCCTGCATGGTGGCCAGGGTGTCCGTGGTGATGTGACCGTTGAACATGACGCCACCGCAGCCGTTGAGCTGGACGTCGATGAAGCCGGCGCTGAGGTTGGCGCCCTGGAGGTCAATCTGCTCGATGCCGGCGGGCAGTTCTGCCTGGCGGTAGATGGCGACAATCTTGTCGCCATCGATGACCACGCCATAACCGGTCAGCACGCAGCTGCCGGTGTAGAGAGTGCAATTAGTCAGAGCGTACATGGGAGCTCCTCAGAGGTGCTTGATATTGTCGGCTTCCAGTTGCTGGAAGTAGCGCACCGTCTTGACCTTCAACTCCATGGTGGAAGGTTCGTCGCACACCACAATCCCTTTCGGATGCAGTTGCAGGGTGGAGATGGTCCACATGTGGTTGACGCAGCCCTCCACGGTGGCCTGCAGGGCCTGGGCCTTGGCGTGACCGACCACCAGGATCAGGATCTCTTCGGCGTCCATCAGGGTGCCGACACCCACGGTCAGGGCCAGCTTGGGCACCTGCTCCATGTCGCCGCCAAAGAAGCGGGAGTTGGCGATGCGGGTGTCTTCGGTCAGGGTCTTGACCCGGGTACGGGAAGCCAGGGAAGAGGCCGGTTCGTTGAAGGCGATGTGGCCGTCATTGCCGACGCCGCCCATGAACAGGTGGATCTTGCCGTAGGACTTGATCTTGTCTTCGTAGCGCTGGCACTCGGCCACCAGATCCTCGGCGTTGCCATTGAGGATGTTGATGTTTTCCGGGCGAATGTCCACGTGATTGAAGAAGTTGTTGTGCATGAAGCTGTGGTAGCTCTCCGGGTGTTCCTTGGGCAGCCCCACGTACTCGTCCATGTTGAAGGTGACCACGTTCTGGAAGCTCACCTCGCCGGCTTTATGCAGCTCAATCAGGCGCTTGTAGGTGTTGAGCGGGGTGCCGCCAGTGGGCAGACCCAGCACGAAGGGGCGCTCGGCAGTGGGTTTGAACGCATTGATGCGGTCAACGATGTAACGGGCAGACCAGAGACCCACCTGGCTGGCAGACTTCAACGGGATCAGGCGCATTCTATATACCTCAGTACGGTTGCCGCACAGGGAGTGACGGCAAGGGACCAGACACGGATTCAAGTTGTTTTATAGCGTAAATAAAGATTGCAAACTAAGCCACATCTATCGGCTACCTTTATCTCTGTTGAGTGATAATGATCACGAAAGCTGGTTTATTAATTTGCGCAGCGAAATAAAACACATAGACTGCCAATCAAGCCTTGATGGCTTATGCGTCGAACGTGATAAGCACTTAATTTCTAGAAAAACACCAACTAAGGAGAGGAACCGTGAACATTCTCGGTTATTTGCAAAAGATCGGCCGTGCCCTGATGGTGCCGGTAGCGGTATTGCCTGCCGCCGCGATCCTGATGGGGATTGGCTACTGGATTGACCCGAACGGTTGGGGTGGCGGAAGCCCTCTGGCTGCGTTTCTGATCAAGGCGGGCGCCGCCATCATCGACAGTATGCCCATTCTGTTCGCCGTCGGCGTCGCTTACGGCATGTCCAAGGATAAAGACGGTTCCGCCGCGCTGGCCGGTCTGGTCGGCTTCCTGGTGGTCACCACCCTGCTGAGCCCGGGCGCCGTGGCCCAGATCAAGGGTATCCCGGCCGACCAGGTGCCGGCAGCCTTTGCCAAGATCAGCAACCAGTTCGTCGGCATCCTGTGTGGTGTCATCGCCGCCGAGCTCTACAACCGCTTCAGCAGCGTGGAGCTGCACAAGGCGCTGGCTTTCTTCTCCGGTCGTCGTCTGGTGCCGATCGTGACCTCCGTGGTGATGATCGTCGTCTCCTTCATCCTGATGGCCGTCTGGCCGGTCATCTACGGTGGCCTGGTGAGCTTCGGTGAATCCATCGTCAGCATGGGCTCCACCGGTGCCGGCATCTATGCCTTCTTCAACCGTCTGCTGATCCCGGTTGGTCTGCACCACGCCCTGAACTCCGTGTTCTGGTTCGACGTGGCCGGCATCAACGACATCCCGAACTTCCTGGGTGGCCAATCCTCCATCGACGCCGGCAAGGCTGTCGTGGGCGTGACCGGCATGTATCAGGCCGGCTTCTTCCCCATCATGATGTTCGGTCTGCCGGGTGCCGCACTGGCCATCTACCACAGCGCGAAGAAAGAGAACAAAGAGAAGGTTGCGTCCATCATGATCGCTGCCGCCTTTGCCGCCTTCTTCACCGGGGTGACCGAGCCGCTCGAGTTCTCCTTCATGTTCGTGGCGCCGGTACTGTACGTCATCCACGCCCTGCTGACCGGTATCTCCGTGTTCATCGCAGCCTCCATGCACTGGATCGCCGGTTTCGGCTTCAGCGCCGGTCTGGTGGATATGGTGCTCTCCAGCCGCAACCCGCTGGCGACCCAGTGGTACATGCTGCTGGTACAGGGTCTGGTCTTCTTCGGCCTCTACTACGTGGTCTTCCGCGCCGTGATCGCCAAGTTCAACCTGAAAACCCCGGGTCGTGAAGATGACGAAGCCGTGCCGGTACAGGCTCAAACCACCGACCGCACCGAGCTGGCCAAGCAGTATCTGGAAGTGCTGGGTGGTCAGGAGAACCTGGTGACCATCGATGCCTGCATCACCCGTCTGCGTCTGACCCTGAAAGACCGCAGCATCGTTGACGAGCGCAAGCTCAAAGCCCTGGGCGCGGCCGGTGTGGTCAAGCTCGGTGAGCAGAACCTGCAGGTGATTCTGGGCCCATTGGCCGAGATCATCGCCGGTGAGATGAAAGCCCTGCGTTAATCGAGCGACTCGCTCACCTCAAGTCTAAGTCCATTGTTGACATAACTAAGGGCCCCGCCTCGGGGCCCCATATAAAAAAAGCCAAGAAAATCCAACCTTTACTTCAAATGAGAGCAGCAGTTATGAACTTGAAACATTCTCTGTTAGCCATTGCCATGTCTACCGTTTTCGCCGGTCCCGCACTTGCAGCCGATGCTGCCAGGCAAGCGGTGGTCGACGCCCTCGCCAGCAACCTCGTCGTCAAGTACGAAGTCGTCACCAATGACGGTGCCGGCGCCGGTCTTGACTGCCAGGCCCTGGGCTCCGAGTGGGCAAGCTGCGGCGTTGCCAAGCTGCACCTGACCAATACCGGTGCCGACGTCACCTCCAAGGACTGGAGCATCTATGTCTCCTCCATCCGCCGCATCCAGCGGGTGGACAACGACCAGTTCACCATCACCCACCTGACCGGCGACCTCTATCGTTTGACGCCGACCGAGAAGTTCCAGGGCTTTGCCAAGGACGCCACGGTCGAGGTGCCCCTGGTGGTGGAATACTGGGTATTGTTCGAATCTGACATCATGCCGAACTGGTATGTCGCCAGTGAAGGGGCCGAGCCGAAAGTGCTGGCCAGCATGAGCAACATCGACGATGCCAGCACCTACGAGAAGCCGATGCCGGCCGATGGCTGGAAGCGCACCAAGGATGACAACAACATCCTGATGAACAGCGAGACCCGTTTCGCCGCGAACCAGACCAGTACCCTGCTGCCTGCCGGCAAGATTGACGACCGCATCCTGCCAAGCCCGATGAAGCAGGTGGTCAAGGCCGGCCCGCAAGTCGACTTCTCCACCATCAAGCTCAATGCCCTTGACCTGCCGAGCGATCGCGCCGAGGCCCTGAAGGCGCAACTGACCAAGCTGGGTGTTACCCTCTCCGACACCGGCTACCCGGTCACCATCAAGCTCGGCAGCAAGCTCAAGCAGGCCGAAGGCTACGACATGACCATCGGCCAGAAGGGCACCGTCATTCAGGGGCACGACGTTGACGGCGCCTTCTGGGGCGCCCAGTCTCTGATCTCTCTGCTGGGGGTTGACGACAAGCTGGTGAGTCAGATGAGCGTCGAGGATGCGCCGCGCTTTGAATACCGGGGCATGCAGACCGACGTGGCCCGTCACTTCCGAAGCCCGGAGACCATGAAGAAACTGGTGGATCAGATGTCCGCCATGAAGCTCAACGTGCTGCACCTGGGGCTGACCAACGATGAAGGCTGGCGTCTGGAGATCCCGGGCCTGCCGGAGCTGACCGACGTCGGCAGCCAGCGTTGCCATGACGAGTCCGAAACCAAGTGCCTGATGCCGCAGCTCGGCTCCGGCCCCACCAGCGACAACCAGGGCTCCGGTTTCTACAGCAAGGCGGACTACATCGACCTGGTACGCTATGCCAAGGCGCGCGGTGTGACCGTGATCCCCGAGATCAACATGCCGGCCCACGCCCGTGCCGCCGTGGTCTCCATGGAGGCACGCTACAAGCGTCTGATGAGCGAGGGCAAAGAGGCCGAGGCGAACCAGTTCCGTCTGACTGACCCGGCCGATACCTCCAACGTCACCTCGGTGCAGTTCTACGACAAGATGTCCTTCATCAACCCCTGCCAGCCGGGTGCCGCCACCTTCGTGGCCAAGGTGATGGATGAAGTGGCCCAGATGCACCAGGCCGCCGGCCAGCCGCTGACCGCCTGGCACTACGGTGGTGACGAGGCGAAGAACATCATGCAGGGCGGTGGTTACCAGGATCCGGCCGTCACCAAGAAAGAAGAGCTGGTGGCATGGAAGGGCAACGTCGACTCCAGCAAGCAGGACAAGCCGTTCGGCAAGTCCCCGATGTGCCAGAAGATGATCGACGATGGCAAGATCAAGGACGTGGCCGAGCTGCCGGTCTACTTTGCCAAGGAAGTGAGCGAGATGGTCAAGGGTCACGGCTTCTCCACCCTGCAGGCGTGGGAAGATGGTCTGAAATACGCCAACAGCGCCAAGGACTTCGCCACCGACAACACCCGTGTCAACTTCTGGGAAACCCTCTACTGGGGTGGCTTCAACGAAGCGATGAAGTGGGCGCACAAGGGTTATGACGTGGTGCTCTCCAATCCGGATTACCTCTACTTCGACTTCCCGAACGAGGTACACCCGGCCGAGCGTGGCTACTACTGGGCAACCCGCTTCAACGACACCCGCAAGGTGTTCGCCTTCGCCCCGGAAAACCTGCCGCAGAACGCCGAGACCTCGGTTGACCGCGACGGCAACGCCTTCGTGGCCAAGGGTGACCAGGATCCGGTCAAGTTCAAGGGGATCTCCGGTCAGCAATGGAGTGAAACCGTGCGCACCGATGCCCAGTACGAGTACATGGTCTACCCGCGCATCTTCTCCGTGGCCGAGCGCGCTTGGCACAAGGGCGGCTTCGAGCTCGATTACGTGAAGGGTCGCGAGTTCTCCGGCACTACCAAGCATGTCAACAAGGCCACCCTGAACAAGGAGTGGAACCAGTTTGCCAACGTGCTGGGTCAGCGAGTGCTGCCCAAACTGGACCAGGCCGGGGTGGAATATCGCCTCTCCGTACCGGGTGCCAAGGTGGTGAACGGTGTGCTGGAAGCGAATGTGGATCTGCCGGGTCTGCCCATCCAGTACAGCCTGGATGGCAAGAGCTGGAGCGCCTACGACGCTGCCGCCAAGCCGACCGTGGATGGCAAGGTCTGGCTGCGTACCACCAGCTTCGATGGCAAGCGTACCAGCCGCGTCACCGAGCTGAACTGATAGCTCTCAATCCATAACGCAAGGTGGGTCGCAAGACCCGCCTTTCCCAAGGTCGATGGCCATCGGGTTTGGGAAAGGTTGACTCTGCGTGTGAACCTTTGTTGTGTGTGTTTTGTCTGTTTTTCATCACTTGAGACCCCGCCCCGTGCGGGGCTTTTTTTGACCAGGATCTCTGCAATTTCTCCCGTTTCGCCGTTTTTGGTGCGCCAATGACCCGAATTGGCCAAATTCAGGTTGAGGCAGGGCGCGTAATGAGGGATCATACCCGGCTTGACGGCGGGGGTATGAGGGTGCCAGCCGGCACAACGTCCGCCAGTGACGCATTTTTGAGGTGAGCCATGAGTCAGGCGAACAGCCCAACTAACTTTATTCGTCAGATCATTGATGAAGATCTGGCCAGCGGTAAGCACAGCAGCGTGCATACCCGTTTCCCGCCGGAGCCGAACGGTTATCTCCATATCGGCCACGCCAAATCCATCTGCCTGAACTTCGGCATCGCCCGCGACTATCAGGGTCAGTGCAACCTGCGTTTCGATGACACCAACCCGGCGAAGGAAGACATCGAGTTCGTGGAGTCCATCAAGCAGGACGTCCAGTGGCTGGGCTTCCAGTGGAGCGGCGAGATCTGCTACTCCTCCGACTATTTCCACAAGCTGCACGGCTACGCCATCGAACTCATCGAGAAGGGACTGGCCTATGTGGACGAGCTCTCCCCGGAGCAGATGCGCGAATACCGCGGCACCCTGACCGCCCCTGGCAAGAACAGCCCGTTCCGCGATCGCAGCGTGGAAGAAAACCTGGCCCTGTTCGCCAAGATGAAGAACGGCGAGATGGCCGAAGGGAGCGCCTGCCTGCGCGCCAAGATCGACATGGCATCCCCCTTCATGGTGATGCGCGATCCCGTCATCTATCGCATCAAGTTTGCCCACCACCACCAGACCGGTGACGAGTGGTGCATCTACCCGATGTATGACTTCACCCACTGCATCTCGGATGCCCTGGAGGGGATCACCCACTCCCTGTGTACCCTGGAGTTCCAGGACAACCGTCGCCTGTATGACTGGGTGCTGGACAACATCAGCATCGACTGTCACCCCCGTCAGTACGAGTTCTCCCGTCTGAACCTCGAATACACCGTCATGTCCAAGCGCAAGCTGAACCTGCTGGTGACCGAGGGGCACGTGAACGGCTGGGATGATCCGCGCATGCTGACCGTCTCCGGTCTGCGCCGCCGTGGTTACACCCCGGCCTCCATCCGCGAGTTCTGCAAGCGCATCGGTGTGACCAAGCAGGATAACATCGTCGAGATGAGCATGCTGGAAGCCTGCATCCGCGACGATCTCAACGAGAACGCCCCGCGCGCCATGGCCGTGCTGCACCCGGTGAAGGTGGTGATCGAGAACCTGGCGGCCGACGAGGTGCTGACAGCCCCTGCGCACCCGAACAAGCCGGAGATGGGGACCCGTGAGCTGCATTTCTCCCGCGAAATCTTCATCGACGAGGCGGACTTCAAAGAGGAAGCCAACAAGCAGTTCAAGCGGCTGGTGCTGGGCAAGGAAGTGCGCCTGCGCAACGCCTACGTCATCAAGGCCGAACGGGTCGAGAAGGATGCGGACGGCAAGGTCACCTGCATCTACTGCTCTTACGACCCCGAGACCCTGGGCAAGGATCCGGCGGACGGCCGCAAGGTGAAAGGGGTGATCCACTGGGTCAGCGCCACTCACTCCCTGCCGGCCGAAGTGCGTCTCTACGACCGTCTGTTCAAGGTGCCGAACCCGGGCGCCGAGGATGACTTCGAAGCGGCTCTGAATCCGGAATCCCTGGTGATCATCGAAGGGGCCCGGGTGGAAGCTTCCCTGAAGGATGCCAAGCCGGAGTTTGCCTACCAGTTCGAGCGTGAAGGTTACTTCTGCGCCGACAACAAGCTCTCCAGCGCCGAGCGCCTGGTGTTCAACCGCACCGTGGCCCTGCGTGACGTCTGGGGCAAGGCCGAGGCCTGATAGAAGAGGGCAGGGGAGACCCTGCCGCTTCTGGTCCGGATTGCGGACACAAAAAAGCCAGCATCATGCTGGCTTTTTTATTGCGCCGACCCGGCCGAATCAATCGTCGTGCTTGCAGTCACCGTTGGCGCAGTGGCCATACAGGTAAAGGCTGTGGTTGGTCAGGCGGATGTTGTGCGCCTTGGCGATGTCGCGCTGGCGCTGTTCGATCACCTCGTCGGAGAACTCGATCACCTTGCCGCAGTCGAGGCAGACCAGGTGGTCGTGGTGCTCCTGGGTGGCGAGCTCGAACACCGACTTGCCCCCTTCGAAATGGTGACGGGTGACGATACCGGCATCATCAAACTGGTTGAGAACGCGATAAACGGTAGCGAGACCAATCTCCTCGCCCTGATCGATCAGCCGTTTGTACAGATCTTCCGCACTGGTGTGCTGGCAGTCCGGCTGTTGCAGGATTTCCAGGATCTTGACACGGGGCAAGGTGATCTTGAGCCCGGCCTTTTTTAACGCTTGGTTGTTGTCTGCCATTTCTATTTATTCGCATTCTCGAAGGTGTGGTTATTCTGATTGACTGCCGCTGTAATGGCAACCACGAACTCGCTTGGCCTGTCATTATAGGTCGTAGCCAAGTTAAAAATAAACCCAGCAATTCAAGGGCTTTAGATCATCAAGCCCGTCATGGGAATATTCAGGCCCGCTTGCTCGACCAGAGAATGTTGATACTATGTGACTTCTTTATAGTCTGGTCGGATGAGATCCATGGATTGGCTTTTCGGCAATGCCGCCTGGGTGCGCTGCGCCCTCAACGCCTGGCCCCCCTTCTGGGGCGCAGGCATCAAGATAGAAACCCTGAGCCCCGATTTCCGCTTCTGCCGGGTGACGCTCAAGTCCCGCTGGTGGAACAAGAATGCCAACCGGACCCAGTTCGGCGGCAGCATGTTCGCCATGACGGATCCCATCTACCCGTTGATGCTGATGGGCTATTTCAAGAACCGCTACTACGTGTGGGACAAGGCGGGCAGCATCAATTTCATCAAGCCGGGCAAGGGCAAACTGGTGGCGGAGTTCACCCTGAGCGACGCCAAGCTGGCATCGATCGTGGCGGCGACCGAGGGGGGAGAGAAGCACTTTCCCGAGTTCGAGGTGCAGGTGCAGGATGGTCAGGGCGAGCTGGTGGCCCAGGTGAAGCGCACCCTCTATGTCAGATCCAAGCCCCAGCACAGGGGTGGCTGAATGCCTGCTGCAGATGCAACAAGGGCCCCGTCGGGGCCCTTGTTGCATGAAGAGGGAGGGAGATCAGATCACTCCAGCTCGCCCAGGCACATCTCTTCGTGCAGCTGTTTGCACCAGCCCTTGACACGCTCGGCTGTCAGTTCGGGTTGGCGATCTTCGTCGATGCCCAGGCCCACGAAGTGTTTGTCATCCACGAGCGCCTTGGAGGCTTCGAACTCGTAGCTGGCGGTCGGCCAGTGGCCGATGATGATGGCGCCCTTGGCTTCGACGATGTCACGCAGGGTGCCCATGGCGTCGAGGAAGTACTCGGCATAGTCTTCCTGATCGCCGCATCCGAAGATGGCCACCAGCTTGTTGTTGAAGTCGATCTCTTCGAGTTCGGGGAAGAAGTCGTCCCAATCGGCCTGGGCTTCGCCGTAGTACCAAGTCGGGATGCCGAACATCAGCAGATCGAAGCTGTCGATATCGGCCTTGCTGCTCTTGGCAATGTCACGGACTTCAATCAGTTGTTTGCCCAGTTCTTTCTGGATCATCTTGGCGACAGCTTCGGTATTACCGGTATCGCTGCCGAAAAACAGACCTACACTAGCCATAGTGTTTCGTTACCCGTATCTGGTGTTGATGCTTGACGGTTCAGATTGCGATGCCTGCTGCATGAGCAGACTCGATCTGTTGCTTCAGGATAGATTGGATCAGCTCGGCTCGGCTGACGTTCTGTTGCAGCGCAAGTTGGTTCAGGCGCTCCAGCAACTCGGCTTCCACCTTTAACTCGACCCGTTTCAGCCCGTTCTCACGATCGCGCTTGAGCTGGTTGCGCTTGTTGATCTTGAGCTGGGTCTCGCGGGGGAGTGGATTGGTCTTTGGCCTGCCGGGGCGCTTCTCAGTTGCGAACAGATCCAGTGTTGTTCGATCAGTTTGCTGTTTGGCCATACATCACAGATGAAAAGTAGTTAGCCGATCCCTGAGCCTTCCCAGCCCATTTCGATCAGCCCCTTGGCGACAAAACCCGCGCAACCCAGAAACAGCACCAGCCAGACGATGAAGCGGCCGAAGCGGGGCACATTGCCCCGTTTGAGCACGTCCTGAATGGCCAGACCAATCAGCAGGAAGATGGCCACGAAGAACAGTTTCAGGCCCAGACTCTCGATGAGATCGATGTGTTCACTCAGCATGGATTGCGCGCACTCCTTAAGACGGGCGCACTATATCACAAAGGATTTGAAACTGTTAACCGCCTGTCGACAGGAAATCCACAACCAGTTTGTTGAACAAAACCGGCTTTTCCGCGTGCAACCAGTGGCCGGTGCCGGCGATGACGCGGGCCCTGGCGGCCGGGAACTGGGCCATCGCGGCCCCGGTGTATTCGGGCAGCATATAGTCGGAGTCGCCCCCCTTGATGAAGAGTGTCGCGCCTTCGAAGCGGCGTTCATCGTCGGGCCAGCCCATGATGTTGGCGTAGTTGCGCTCAAGGGCCGGCACGTTGAAACGCCACCCCCATCCAGACTCCCCTTTGGCGAAGGATTTGAGCAGGAACTGGCGCACCCCGGCGATCTCGATGTGCTCGGCCAGCATGGCTTCCGCCTCGCTGCGGCTCTGGGGGGGCGTGGCCAGCGTGGCATTGAGCCCGGCAAACACGTTCTTGTGGCGGGCGTGGGGATAGGCCACCGGGGCGATGTCCGCCACCACCAGCTTGCTGACCCTGTGAGGGGCCTGCTTGGCGACCTGCATGGCGACCTTGCCCCCCATGGAGTGGCCCACCAGGGCCACCTGCTCAAGTCCAAGATGGTCCAGCAGGGCCAGGATGTCCGCCGCCTGGGCCGGGTAGCTCATCTCGTCCGAGTGAAAGGAGGCGCCGTGATTGCGCAGATCGACGCTGATGACCCGGTATTGTTCGCAGAGGGGGCGCGCCAGCAGGCCGAGGTTGTCCAGGCTGCCAAAGAGGCCATGGATCAGCACGACAGTCGGGCCTTCGCCCTGATCCTTGAAGTTCAATCGTGGGTATTGTTGCAAAATGACACCTTATCGGTCGTGGGCTCTATCGCCATAATTTTTAACACACTGAAAGAAAAGGATTTCATTCCTGGTGGGGGATTTTTTTGTGGTTTTTTTTCAAAAATATCGCCCCGGGATCGGCTATCAGTGCGGGGGATCACACACTTGGCCCGTCATTATGCCGTATTCTCAAGGAGATTCATGCACATCTGTCCGCCCCTTGCTTGGGCTGCCGGGTCTGCCTATGTATAATCGCCGCATCCGAATTTCGACGAGTCCAGCGCATCCCTATGAAAACCATCGAGCTTGATGACGATCTCTACTTCTTTATCGCGAGCCAGACCCGGCACATCGGCGAGAGTGCGTCCGATATCCTGCGTCGCCTGCTGGAGCAACCCGCCCAGGCCGGCACGGCAACCGTGGCGGCCGCGCCTGCGATGCAACCGCAACCCGTGGCAGATGCCCTGGGGCTGGAGGCGTTGCTGGACTCCGGCGAGCTTCAGAAAGAAGAGAAGTCCATCAACCGCTTCATGCTGGTATTGAGCACCCTCTATCGGGACAACCCGGAAGGCTTCACCCAGGCGACCGAGATAAAAGGGCGCAAGCGCGTCTACTTCTCCCGTGACCCGGAAGCGCTGCGTGCCAGTGGCAGCACCACCAAGCCCAAGCCGGTACCGGAGACCCCGTTCTGGGTGATCACCAATACCAATACCAGCCGCAAGCAGAACATGGTGGCCCAGCTCATGAACAGCATGGGTTATGACGAGGATCTGACGGCTCGGGTGTGCGGCGCCGTTTAACCCATCAATGACTTCAGGCCTTGCCGGGCAAGGCTCAGCTCAAGGAAAACGCCATGGCACAGCATTCCCACGCCGGTCAGCCGGCTCGTCTTTGCGATCTGACCAACATTCCCCGTCTGGTCAGCGCCTACTACCTCAACAAGCCGGACATGAGCCGCCCTGAGCAGCGGGTCGCCTTCGGCACCTCCGGTCACCGCGGCAGCGCCCTGCACAGCGCCTTCACCGAATCCCACATTCTGGCGGTGACCCAGGCGCTGGTGGAGTACCGCCAGCAGGCCGGTATCACGGGGCCGCTGTTCGTCGGCATGGATACCCATGCCCTGTCCGAATCCGCCTTTGCCAGCGCGGTGGAAGTGCTGGCGGCCAACGGTGTCGAGACCCGCATTCAGGCTGGCCTCGGCTTCACGCCGACCCCGGTCATCTCCCATGCCATCCTGCGCCACAACGCAGGCAAACCCGTGGCCCAGGCGGACGGCGTGGTGATCACCCCGTCCCACAACCCGCCGGAAGATGGTGGCTTCAAATACAACCCGCCCCACGGCGGTCCTGCCGAAGGCGAGATCACCAAGTGGGTGGAGGATCGCGCCAACGCGATCCTGGAAGCGGGCCTGGCCGGCGTGAAGCGGATGCCGTTTGCCGAGGCCCTCAAGAGCCCGTTCGTGGTGGAACACGACTATGTCACCCCTTATGTGGATGATCTCGAAAACGTGCTGGATCTGGCCGCCATCAAGCAGGCTGGCATCAAGATCGGCGTGGATCCGCTGGGTGGCTCCGGCGTCGCCTACTGGGACGTCATCGCCAGGCGCTACGGTCTGGACATCGAGGTGGTGAACTACAAGGTCGATCCGACCTTCTCCTTCATGACCCTGGACAAAGACGGCAAGATCCGGATGGACTGTTCCAGCCCGTTCGCCATGGCGAGCCTGATTGCCCTGAAAGACAAGTTCGACATCGCCCTTGGCAATGACCCTGACTACGACCGTCACGGCATCGTCACCAAGGCGGGCCTGATGAATCCGAACCACTATCTGGCGGTGGCGATCCAGTATCTGTTCACCCACAGAACCGGCTGGCCCAAGGGGGCGGCCGTCGGCAAGACGCTGGTCTCCTCTTCCATGATCGACCGGGTGGCCGGCGAGATCGGTCGCACCCTCAAAGAGGTGCCGGTCGGCTTCAAGTGGTTCGTGGACGGTCTCTACAGCGGCGAGTTCGGCTTTGGCGGCGAGGAGAGCGCGGGTGCCTCCTTCCTGCGCAAGGACGGTACCGTCTGGACCACCGACAAGGATGGCTTCATCCTGGCGCTGCTGGCGGCCGAGATCCTGGCGGTGACCGGCAAGGATCCCCAGGCCCACTACGATGCGCTCGAAGCCAGATTCGGCCGCTCCAGCTACCGCCGCATCGATGCCCCGGCCAACAGCGCCCAGAAGGCGGTGCTCTCCAAGCTGGATCCGGCCCTGGTGGAAGCCTCCACCCTGGCTGGCGAGCCCATCCTCGCCAAGCTGACCAAGGCGCCGGGCAACGATGCCGCCATCGGCGGCCTGAAAGTGGTGACCGAGAACGGCTGGTTCGCGGCGCGCCCCTCCGGCACCGAGTCCATCTACAAGATCTACATGGAGAGCTTCAAGGGGGAGGCGCACCTGGACCTCATCCAGCAGGAAGCCCAGCAGATCGTCTCCGCCGCCCTGGCCAAGGCAGGCGTTTGACCCTAACGGCAACAACCCATGTGAAAGAGGAGCCCTGGTGGCTCCTCTTTTTTTGTGTCGGGTTGACTGCGGATCAGCCGTTGTCGACGCTGCCGATGGCGGCCTTGCGGTTCTGCCAGCGCTTGAGGAAGGAGCGGGCCGGCAGCTTCATCAGGAAGAGAGAGAGCAGGATGATGCCGATGCCGAGCCACTGACGGCCATCCAGGGTTTCTCCCACCATCAGCACACCGCAGGAGACCGCCACCATGGGATTGGTGAGGGCCAGCATCCCCATCACCTCCGGGCCATGGCGTTTGAGTCCCCAGAGCCAGGCCCAGTAGGCCAGGGCCGTGTTGAGGATCACCAGCCAGATAAGCCCGGGAGTGGCGTCAGCCTTGGGCAGGGGCATGGGGCCGGCCAGCCACCAGGCCAGCGGGATCAGCATCAGGCCGCCCAGCAGCAGCTGCCAGGCGGTCAGAGCCAGCAGATCGTCCACCGGCCAGCGTTGCATCCAGCGGCTCGACTGGCCGATGAGCAGGGTGGCGAGCAGGGCGCACGCCACGCCGACGGGATCCAGATTGGCAGAGGGATTGAGCAACAAGAGCACCCCGACGAGCCCCATCACCCCCAGCAACAGCCACTTGAGCGTCGGTCTGACACCGTCTTGCAGCCAGGCCAGCCCCATCAGGATGAGGGGCAGCGTCGCTCCCAACGTACCCGCCACGGCGCCGGGCAGGCGAAACGCCGCCACGAACAGCAGGGCGAAGAAGGCGGTGATGTTGCAAAACGCCAGCAGGAACTGCCTGCTCCAGACGAGAGGCGGTCTGCGGGGATGGAGCAACAGCAGCAGCACCCCGGCGGGGAGGGCGCGCCACACGGCCACCCAGTAGGGGGAGTAGTCGGTCAGGTAGAGACTGACGACGGCATAGGTGCTGCCCCAGAGCAGGGGGGCGAGCAGGGCGATCAGCAGCGGCATGGTTATCTCGTAACAAAGTATCTTTAAGTAAAGATACATTAGCCGCGAGTTGGTTTATTATCAAGTATCTTCATGTAAAGATAATGGAGCCCGAATGGAGAGTGATCATGTAGATCAGCTGCTGGCCCAGTGGGCCCGGCAGCGCC
Source organism: Aeromonas sp. Prich7-2 (assembly GCF_017939255.1). NCBI lineage: Bacteria > Pseudomonadati > Pseudomonadota > Gammaproteobacteria > Aeromonadales > Aeromonadaceae > Aeromonas > Aeromonas sp. Prich7-2. The sequence continues at coordinate 593 of NZ_JAGKRI010000008.1, read as the reverse complement.
CGGACCTCGACTGCACCCCCATGGGGGTGCTGGGGAGGGTGGCGCGCATGGCGGCGATCGCCGGGCGCGAAGTGAGCGAGACCCTCAAGGAGTGCGGTCTGCTGGGGTCTGACTTCGATATCCTGGCGACCCTGCGTCGGGCCGGTGAGCCGCTGACCCCGACCGCGCTCTACCAGTCCGCCATGCTGAGTTCAGGGGCCATGACGGCCCGGCTCGACAAGCTGGAGCAGCGTGGCCTGATAAGACGTGAAGCCTCCCCCGATGACAGACGCAGCCTGCTGGTCTGCCTGACGGAGCCGGGGCGGGAGCTGGTTGACCATGCGGTGGAACAGCACGTGGCGAACGAGCGCCGCCTGCTGGCCCCATTGAGCCTGGCCGAACAGGAGCAGCTGGCCGCCCTGCTCAAACGCTGGCTGCTGGAAAACGAATAAAAAAAACGGGCCTGCGGGCCTAATGCCAGTCAGTTAAGCCTGACTGGCATTGTTTTTACTAGGTTTTCTCGTCGCATACTTCTGTGGTTTGGCTTTGATGCACCTTGGGTAACTTCGTTCTCGGCGGGCGGGTAACTTGAACTGCTCTGCCTGTTTGTCCAA